>JAJYAH010000004.1 GCA_021779635.1 Pseudomonadota bacterium
GTGAAGCCGTGTGGTCCTGACGCCCCGACGCTGGCGTCAAGTTTCGCGGAAGTATCCGCGAGGCGACGGTGACAACAAAGCCCGGTCACCGGGGAGAGCACGGAGGAAACCGTTAAAACCATTGCGCAGGGAAGGCCGGTGTTCCGGTGAACCTGTGGTGACTAACGCGCGTGCTTACTACCACTACACGCGCGGCTGCGGGTGCAACCGGCACCCGGCTTTCCCTGCGCCCTCTGTTTTTCTGGGGCAAAGGATTTGCACAACTCGGACGCATCGCGTCGCGGGATCGCGGAGCCGTATTTGAATCAGAGAGACGTCATTGCGAGCCAACGGGTCGCGCGAATGCGCGCCCGATGCCGGCACCATCCTGTTCAAATTGCTGGCGCCGAAGGGCAGCCTCTGGATCGGCAACGGCGTCCAGAATCTGGCCGCGGGAATCGTGCTGCTCCCCTTTGCGTTCACGCTGTCCGGCGTCCGGGGAACGCCGGGCTAATCCTTGCGGAACACGATCGACGCCATCCATCCGGTCATCAGCGCCATGAACACCGTCATCAGCCCATAAATGAAACCGTTCTGGCGGGCGGTGGTGGCGACGAATTGCTCGAAGCCGACCTTGACGATTTCAAAGGCGGTCTCCGTCCGCGTCACCAGCGCGCCGTCGGAAAACAGCTTGATCTCGACGTCATAGGTCCCGATCGGCACCTCGGCCGGGAGCGGAATGCCGGTGCGAAACAGCGTCGGGGTCAGGAACGTCACCGCGGAGGTCGCCTCGCGATAGAGGCCATGTTCGGAACGCAGCCGGACAAAGGCGCTGCGGAACGCATCGTTGGGCACGACGTCGGCGTAGTCGGTGCCGACGCGCTGGGTGAGCAGCACATTCTTGAGACCGAGCTGTTGCCGCCGCTCGACGTCCGGCGAGGCGATGGCGTCAAACGGCCGGTTGGCAAACACCGCCAGATAAGTCGGCACCTCGAGGAACTGCCGGTAGTCGGTGTTGACCCAGATGCCGAATTTGCGCTCCTTGCGCCGCGTCACCATGTCGGCGCGCGGGCCGCTGACGGTCACCACGAGGTCATAACTGGTGCGGGTCGCGGGGGTAGAGGCGTCCTTCTCGACCGAGCCGAACAGCACGAGCTCTTCGCCGGAATAGTTCGGCGTCACGGTCACGCGGTGGTTGGAGACCGACACGATCAGCCGCTCGGCATGCGCGGCCGGGATCGCGATCATCGCGCTCAGCGCGAGTCCGAGGCCGACCGTTGCGGGCAGGCTGCGCGCGGTCATCCGGCGCCCCCGGTTTCCCGGATGGTGAAGAGATCGTCGGGCCGGATCACCAGTTCGATCGCGAAGCGGAGTCCAACCGCGAGAATCAGGATCCCCAGCAGCAGCCGCAGATGCTCGCCGCGAATCTTCTGGCCGGCGCGGGCGCCGAACTGCGCGCCGGTCACGCCGCCGACCATCAGGATCAGCGCCAGCACGGCATCGACCAGATGGTTGGTGACCGCGTGCAGCAGGGTGGCGAACACCATGGTGACCAGCGTCAGCACCATGGAGGTGCCGATCACGGTGGAGGTCGGCACCCGCAGCAGATAGATCATGATCGGGATCAGGATGAAGCCGCCGCCGATGCCCATCACCGCGCCGATGAAGCCGATGATCACGCCGACCAGCACGACCGGAACCACCGACAGGTAAATCTTGGAGCGCTTGAAGCGCATCTTCAGCGGCAATCCGTGGATCCAGCCATGGCTGCCGGAGCGGCGCAACGGCACCACCACGCCGCGGCGGGCGCGAAGGATCGCCCGCAGCCCTTCCCAGAGCATCAGCCCGCCGACGGTGCTCAAGAGCACGACGTAGGACAGCGCAATCAGGAGATCGAGCTGGCCGAGCGCGCGAAGCTGGGTGAATGTCCAGACCCCGAGCGTGGTGCCGACGATGCCGCCGCTGAGCAGCACCAGCGCCAGCGCCGGATCGATGGCGCGGCGGCGCCAGTAGGAGATGGCGCCGGAAAACGACGAGGCTGCGATGTGGCTGGCGACGGTAGCGACCGCGACCGCGGGTGCAATGCCGACGAAAATCAGCAGCGGCGTCATCAGAAATCCGCCGCCGATGCCGAACATGCCGGACACAAAACCAACCGCCGCGCCCATCGCAAGGATGAGGAAAACATTGACCGGAATGTCGGCGATCGGAAGGTACAGCTGCACGCGCGTTTGCTTTGGAATTTAGCCTTGAGGCAGGCCGAAACCGCTCACGGCATGGTTTCTCGATCGAGCACTTCTGCGGCGGGGTGGATTCCGGTGGCGTCGAGAACAGGCTCTCACGGCACGCGGACCGACTGCCGCGTCCCTGCATAACTGAAATCGTCGATCGGAGGGACTAAAGATTCCGCGGCAAAGCGGCTTTTTGCCGCTCTGCGCCACGCAACTTCCGATGTGGTGAATAATTCAGATTAACGGGCGGCGCGCTTGGTCGAAGCCGGCTTGGCTGCGGGCTTTGCCGCCGCGGTCGGCGCCGGCGCGCTGTCCCATCCGCCGTGCGGGGTCGCCACATTGATGGCGTCGTCGGGCTGCGGTTCCGGAGTGAAGGTCTGGATCGCGAGCTTGGCCGCTGCGAGCGATTGGGGGTCGAGCCGTTTGGCGATATCGTCGCGCTTGTGGACCGAGTCCGCGTCACCCTGCGCCGCCGCCAGGCTGAACCATTTGTAGGATTCGGCGAGGTTCTGTTCGACGCCGATGCCGCGGGCATAGAGGATGCCGAGGTTGAACTGGCTGTCGGCGACGCCGCGATCGGCCGCCTTGCGGAACCATTCCGACGCGCTCTTGTAATTGGCGCCCTTGCCGCCGCCATCGGCGTCGAGCACCGCCAGATTATGCATCGCCTTGGCGTTGCCGCGTTCGGCGGCCTGCAGGTAATAGCGCCGCGCGACCTCGGCGTCCTTTTTCACGCTCATGCCTTTTTCGTAGAAGGTGCCGAGCCTGAAGATCGCCGGCACCACGCCGGCTTGCGCCGCGCGATCGTACCACTTCGCGGCCTCGTCGAGATTCACCGCCACGCCCTTGCCTTCGGTGTAACGCATGCCGATCTCGTAGGCCGCCGTCGGGTCGCCTTTGAGCGCGGCCGCGCGCAGCACCGGTCCCCCGATCGCGTCCGGCAGTTTCTCGGTCGGCGGGATCTGCACCAAGCCGAGTTTGCTGCCGGCCGACGGTGCGGCCGGGATCGCGCCGGTGACGTCGCCGACGGCCGCGAGCGAGGCGGAAGGCGCAGCTTCGGTTTGCGGGATCGGGATCGACGCCGTGCTGTCGGAAGCATCCGGTGCGGCGGTATTGAATGATTGCCGTCCGATCGGCGTCGGCGAGGTCATCGAAGGCATCGCCGGAGCCGGCATGGCCGGTTTTACGACCGCGGGCGGTTGAGCCGGCGGCGGTTCGCCGGAACTCTCGATGGCGGGAGGCTGCGGCGGGCTGCCGCCGTCAAGCAGCGTCATCGCCATCTTGAACGTGCCAAGCACGATGACGACCACACTGGCGCCGACCAGCAGCGAGCGAATCTTGGAGGTAATGGTCGAGGGTTCGCTGGCCTTGTCGCCGGCGGTAGCCTTTTGCTGGCCGCGAGCAGCCTTGTCGCCGGCCGGCGCGGCCGCGGCGGCCTGGGCAGCCCGACGCGCGGCGGCAATGAAATTGGTTGCGCTGACCGGCTCTTTCGGGCTGGCCGAAATTTCGCTGAGGGCGTTTTCCGAGGCGGCAATGCGCTCCGACGGCGAAGCCGCCCGTCCGGTCGGCCGTGTTCCGGGCTCGAGCGGGTGATCGGGCGGCAGTTCGGGCTCGATCGCGACACGCGGCGGCGCGGTGTGCGGCTCCAGAATTTCAGTGACGGCTTTCGGCGCCACGGCGGCGGCCGGCATCACCGGCTGCGCAGCGTGGAAATCGCGGGGCGCTGCCGCAAAATGTTGCTGGGCCGCGGCGGGATTCGGCAATTCAGGCTTCGGTTGCGGCGGCATCGCGGCGCGGGGTGCGACGGCCGGCGGCGCAGGTTGAAGCGCCGGCGACGCTGCCTGTTGCGGCATGACCGGTGCAACCGGCGCGGAACGGACCGCGCGCAGATCGCCCTCGATCGTCGCCAGCCGATCGACCACATGGCCGAGCGTGTTGTGAACGGCCTCGAGCGAATCCTGGGTATGGCGATCGGTTTCCGACTGGCTGAAGCGGATATCGGACAGTTCACGCTTGACGATGTCGACCAGGCCACTGTCCGGCGCTGGCGCAGCGCTCCGGCTGGTCTCGGTCAGCGCGGCGAAGTTCGCATGCTGGGTTTCGAGATGGCGCAGAATTTCCTGCAGCCCGTCCTCGACCCGTCCGAGGTTTCCGGCGCGGTGATCGGCCGACGCTTCGAGCCGTTCGAGCAAATAGGATACGCGCTGTTCGAGATGTGCGAAGGCGGAGGCGCCGTCATTGCCGACCGGCATGCGGTCGATGCGGTCCGACAGCGCCCGCAGCGCGATCTCCAGATGCTCTGAATTTTCGCTCGCGGCCGGCCGTTCGCGGCTTTCCAGCGTCGAGGTCAGTGCGGCGATGCGCTGTTCGAGGATCGCGAACGAATCACCATGGCTCTCGAGGCGGCCAAGCTGGTCGACCTTGGACGACAACAGGCGCACGTCGTCACTGAGCCGCGCCAATGCGTCGTTGGACGCGACATTGGAGACGATGGAGCGAAGTGCGGCGATCGCGCCTTCGAGCTGATGGATCGTCGAGGGGTCGTCGTTGGCGCGCAAAATCAGGTCGAGCTTGGCGCCAAGATTGCGGATCGCCTCGTCGTAGCCGGCGAGTTGTTCGGCGGGGGTCAGCGAGCGCAGCACTTCGCGAATTTCGCTTAAGGCGCGCTCGATCCCGGCCAGCGCCTGGCCGTCGATGCCGCTCTGGCGGGTATCGTCGATGCGGCGCGACAGCGACCGGATTTCGTTTTCGATCGATTCGATCGCCCGGCGCGGCATCGCCTCGGTAATGGCTTGACGAATCTCCGCCAATTCGCTGCGGAACGCGGCGATCGATTGCTCGATCCCGCTGGGACGCTGCAACGCTTCGATCTGGCCCGTGATCTTGAACAGATGGCGCTCGAGCACGGAAAAATCCGGGCCTGACGAGGCAGGCGCCGCCATCGCCGGCGCGATGGGCGGCGCGCTGCTCGGCGGTATCGGCCGTGGCGCTGCTTTGTCGAGTTCGTTCTGGCGCGCGGCAATTTCCGCGATCGCGATGTCGAGCGACGCCGGGCTGATCGGCGGGGAGGGACGATAGACCTGGGCCGCGGCGCGCTCGACCATCTCGGCCTGGCGCTGCTTGTCCTGAGGCTGGGGCGGTCGCGCCGGCGACGGGTTTGAGATCTGCGACAGCCGCGCGTCGAGACGTGAGATAGCGTCGTTCAATTGCCGGGCGACGGGCGGCTCGGCACGGGCGGCTTCGTTGCGAGGCGCGCCATTGCGGGGCGCGTCGCCACGCGGCTCGTCGTTGCGCGGCATCGGGCGTGAAATCTGTTCGATCTGGCGGGTGATTGAATCGAGCCGCTGATGAATGTCGGCGACGTCCCGGGATTCCTGGCTCGGCAGCGTCGGCCGCGGATCCGGCGGGCTGCGAAAATCGGCAGGCGCTGAGTTGCCGATGGTGGAGTTGAGCCAGTCGCTCAACGACATGCCGGCCTGGCGCGCGGCGGCCTCGGCCCTCTCGCGCACCAATGGATCGATGCCCTCAACACTCCAAGATACGCGCGAATTCATGCTTTCGTCCGGTTCCGACTTCGGCGCACCACCTGCGCCTTCAGCCTCCCCGCGCGTCCCCGTTGAAGAGACAATCGAATTCCGCGCAGGTCGTCTGCCTCTGACTTCGACTTTTTCGTGTTACGGTAAATAACCGGTTAAGGAATCGGGCGGCGGTCCCTGAAAATTGCCCAACCGATGAATTTCACCGGCCGCCGAGCCCAGCGGTCGCCAGTTGGGCCGGCAAAGATGCCGCCACGGCTGTCGCCGGCTCCGGGAACGGTTTAAGGTTCAATTCTGGAACTGAGCGATTGCTGCGCCGCAAAAACTTCCTTAAACGAGGCCCGCCAGCCCAGCCGAGAGGAAACCATGCCGACCTACAAAGCCCCCCTGGAAGACGTCCATTTTCTGCTCAACGACGTGTTCCAGATCGACCGCTACGACAATCTTCCCGGCTTTAGCGACGCCTCCGCCGACGTGCGGGAGGCAATTCTGGCCGAGGCCGCCAAGCTCAGCGAAGAGGTATTGCAGCCGCTGAACCGCGTCGGCGATCTTGAGGGCTGCACCCGCCATGATGATGGCAGCGTCACGACCCCGAAAGGTTTCAAGGAAGCGTTCAGGCAGGTGGCCGAAGGCGGCTGGCTCAGCCTTTCGGCGCCGGCGGAATATGGCGGGCAGGGTCTGCCGGTCACGCTGTCCCAGGCTGTCAATGAATTTCAGTGCTCGGCGAATATGGCGTTTTCGATGTATGGCGGGCTGACGCTCGGGGCGACGGCGGCGCTGATCGTGCATGGCAAGCCCGAACAGAAGGCGACGTTCGTGCCGAAGATGGTGGCGGGACAGTGGACCGGCACCATGAATCTCACCGAGCCGCAATGCGGCACCGATCTCGGCCTGCTGCGCACCAAGGCCGTCAAGCAGGCCGACGGCAGCTACAAGATAACGGGGACCAAGATTTTCATCTCCGCCGGCGAGCACGATCTCGCCGAGAACATCATCCACCTTGTGCTGGCGCGGATCGAGGGCGCGCCGGCGGGCATCAAGGGCGTGTCGCTGTTCGTGGTGCCGAAGACCCTGGTCAATGCCGACGGATCGCTCGGGGCACGCAACAACGTGTCCTGCGGCTCGATCGAGCACAAGATGGGGATTCACGGCAATTCGACCTGCGTGATGAACTATGACGGCGCCACCGGCTGGCTGATCGGTGAGGAAAACAAGGGCATGCAGGGCATGTTCGTGATGATGAACGAGGCGCGGCTGGGCGTTGCGGTGCAGGGGCTGGCGCAATCCGAGGTCGCCTATCAAAACGCCGTGGCCTATTCCCGCGATCGCCTGCAGGGCCGCTCACTGTCGGGTGCGAAGGCGCCGGACCAGCCGGCCGACCCGATCATCGTGCATCCCGATGTACGTCGCACGCTGCTGACGATTCGCGCCTTCAACGAGGCGGCCCGCGCGATGGTGGTGTGGACGTCGCTGAAAAGCGACGTCGCCCACCGCTCCAGCGATCCCAAGGACCGTCAGGAGGCGGACGACCATATGGGGCTGATGACGCCGGTGATGAAGGGCGTGCTGACCGACGTTGGATTTTCCAACACGGTGTTGGCGCAGCAGATGTTCGGCGGTCACGGCTATATCGCGGAAAACGGCATGGAGCAGTTCGTGCGCGATGCGCGCATCGCCATGATCTATGAGGGCGCCAACGGTATTCAGGCACTCGACCTCGTGGGACGCAAATTGCCGCGCGACGGCGGTCGCGCCGTGATGTCATTCTTCGGTGAGGTGGCCGCCTTCGCCAAGGATCACGGCGCCGACGAGGCCATGAAGCCGTTCGTCGCGCCGCTGAGCACGGCGCTTGGGCATCTGCAGCAGGCCACCACCTGGCTGATGCAGAATGCGATGATGAAGCCGGATAATGCCGGGGCCGCCGCCACCGACTACATGCAACTGTTCGGCCTCGTCACCTTCGCCTATATGTGGGCGCGAATGGCGAAAGTGGCACAGGACAAGATTGCGGGCGGCGGCGCTACGCCCTATCTGACCACCAAGCTGGTGACCGGCCGCTTCTTCGTGGAACGGATGCTGCCGGAAACCGCGCTGCATCTCGCGCGCATCCAGACCGGAAGCGCGACCACCATGGAATTGGCGGCGGAAGCTTTTTGACCGGAGAAATTCCTGCCGTCCCCGCAAGACGATCCGCGACATCTTCCCATCCGCCTATATATTATGATCCTCATACCAGGAGGGCGTCATGCCTGAGGCATATATCTACGATCACGTTCGCACGCCGCGCGGCCGCGGCAAGGCCGATGGCGCGTTGCACGAGGTGACCGCGCTGGCGCTGGCGACGGCGCCGTTGAAGGCGCTCAAGGAGCGCAACCATCTCGAGGAAGGTGTCGTCGACGACGTCGTGCTCGGCGTGGTCGATCCGGTCGGCGAGGCCGGTTCCGACATCGCCCGCTTCGCGGCGCTGAAAGCCGGTCTCGGCCAGTCGGTGCCCGGGGTCCAGATCTGCCGGTTCTGTGCATCGGGCCTCGATGCGGTGAATTTCGCCGCCGCCCAGATCATGAGCGGCCAGCATGAACTCACCATCGGCGGCGGCGCCGAATCCATGAGCCGCGTCGGCATCGGTGCCTCCGGCGGCGCCTGGCCGATGGACCCATCGATCGCGGTGCCGGCCTATTTCATGCCGCAGGGCGTGTCGGCCGATCTGATCGCGACCAAATACGGCTTTTCGCGCGATGACGTCGACGCCTATGCGGTGCAGAGCCAGCAGCGCGCCGCCAAGGCGTGGGACGAGGGCCGCTTCAGGAATTCGGTGGTCCCGGTCAAGGACGTCAACGGTCTCACCATCCTCGCCAAGGACGAGCACATGCGGCCCTCGACGACGATGCAGTCGCTCGGCCAGTTGCAGCCGTCATTCGTGGCCATGGGCCAGATGGGCGGCTTCGATGCGGTGGCGATCCAATCGCATCCGGAAATCGAGCGCATCAACTACGTCCATCACGCCGGCAATTCCTCCGGGATCGTCGACGGCGCTGGCGCCGTCCTGCTCGGCAGCAAGGAAGCCGGCGCAAAACACGGCATGAAGCCGCGTGCAAGAATCCGCGCTTTCACCAATATCGGCTCCGAGCCGGCGATGATGCTGACCGGCCCGGTCGACGTGACCCAGAAGCTGTTCGAGCGGTCGGGCATGAAGAAATCCGATATCGATCTGTTCGAGTTGAACGAGGCGTTCGCCTCGGTGGTGCTGCGCTACATCCAGGCCTTCGACATCGACAATGCCAAGATCAACGTCAATGGCGGCGCGATCGCGCTCGGCCATCCGCTCGGCGCCACCGGCGCGATGATTCTGGGCACCGTGCTCGACGAACTCGAGCGCACCGACAAGTCGACCGCGCTGGTCACGCTGTGCATCGGCGGCGGCATGGGCACCGCCACGATCATCGAACGGGTCTAAGAAGAGAGGCTGATGCCGAGAATCGATCTGAGCGCGTTGCCGGCGCGCAGCGGAAGCACCTATCCGGAGCCGTTCGCCGGGATCGTGGCCGGCCGGGAATGGCAGTCGCTGGGCGATGCGGCGGGGCTGACCCAGTTCGGCGTCAACCTGATGCGGTTGAGGCCGGGCGCGGCGTCGTCGGCGCGTCACTGGCACGAGCAGGAAGACGAGTTCGTTTATATGATCGAGGGCGAATTGGTGCTGGTCGAGGATGAAGGCGAGACGATCGTGAAGCCGGGCGACGCCGCCGGCTTCAAGGCCGGCGTCCCGAACGGCCATCATCTGGTGAACCGCACCGACCGCGACGCGGTTTTCCTTGTCGTCGGCACGCGCGCGCAACGCGAACGCTGTCATTATTCCGAGATTGATCTGGTCCACGACCAGGACGGAGATCGTTACCGATTAACCCATAAATCCGGCGCGCCTTATGGCGACTGGCAACGCGGCTGATGGAGCAACACAATGGCCTTCAAGAATTTCAGGGTTGAGACCGACGCCGACGGCATTGCGCTGGTGACGTGGGACATTCCGGGCCGTTCGATGAACGTGCTCGATGAAACCACGATTACCGAGCTTGAGGAGATCGTGAAGCAGACCTCCGCCGACCCGGCGGTCAAGGGCGTCGTCGTCACCTCGGGCAAGGAGGCGTTCTCGGCCGGCGCCGACCTGTCGATGCTCGAAGGCATGAACCGCCGCTATGCCGAACTGCTCAAGGCGAAGGGCGAGGTTGCGGCCAACCAGATGCTGTTCGACGAAAGCCGCAAATCCTCGCTGGTGTTTCGCGGCATCGAGACGTCAGGCAAGCCTTGGGCGGCCGCCATCAATGGCCTCGCATTCGGCGGCGCGTTCGAACTGACGCTGGCTTGCCATTACCGCGTCGCGGCGGAGAACCCGAAGACCCGTCTCGGACTGCCGGAGGTGAAGGTCGGGCTTTTCCCCGGCGCCGGCGGCACCCAGCGCGTGCCACGCATTGTCGCGCCGCAGGACGCGATGCCCTTGCTGCTGAAGGGTGAGGCGATCAATCTGGCCAAGGCGAAGGCGCTGAAGCTGGTCGATGCGGTGGTGCCGGCCGGCGACATGATCAAGACCGCGAAGGACTGGATCAAGGGCGGCGGCAAGGCGGTCGCGCCCTGGGACGAGAAGGGCTTCAGGCTGCCGGGCGGGCCGGTCTATTCCAAGGCCGGCATGATGATGTTTCCGGCCGGCAACGCCATCTTCCGCCGCGAGACCTACGACAATTATCCCGCGGCGCGCGCCATCATGAGCTGCGTCTATGAAGGCTTGCAGTTGCCGATCGACGCCGCGCTGCGTGTCGAATCGCGCTATTTCACGCAGATCCTGCGCAGCAATGAAGCCGCCGCGATGATCCGCAGCCTGTTCCTGTCGATGCAGGAATTGAACAAGGGCGCCCGGCGCCCGCCAAACGTGCCGCCGACCAAGGTCAAGAAACTGGCGATCATCGGCGCCGGCTTCATGGGCGCCAGCGTCGGCTATGTCTCGGCGCGGGCCGGCATCGAGGTGGTGCTGATCGACCGCGACCAGGAGAGCGCCGACAAGGGCAAGGGCCACGCCAAGTCGGTGATCGACGATCTGATCGCCAAGGGGCGCGCCAAGGAGAGTGATCGCGACGCGATCCTGTCGCGCATCAGTGCGACCGCCGATTATGGCGTGTTGAAGGATTGCGATCTCATCATCGAGGCGGTGTTCGAGGAGCGCAAGGTGAAGGCGGAAACCTACGCCAAGGCGCAGCCGCTCCTGAAATCCGATGCGATCTTTGCCTCCAACACCTCGACGCTGCCGATCAATTCGCTGGCTGAGGAATTCAAGGACCAGAGCAAGTTCATCGGCATTCATTTCTTCTCGCCGGTCGAGAAGATGATGCTGGTGGAAATCATCGTCGGCAAGAACACCGGCGACACAGCGCTCGCGACCGCGCTGGATTATGTGCGGGTGATCGGCAAGACGCCGATCGTGGTCAACGATTCCCGCGGCTTCTTCGCCAACCGCTGCGTGCTGCGCTTCACCGCCGAGGGGCTGGAAATGCTGATGGAAGGTGTGCCGCCGGCGATGATCGAGAACACCGCGAAGATGGCCGGCATGCCGGTCGGGCCGCTGTCGCTGTCTGACGAAGTGGCGCTCGATCTCGTGCTCAAGATCATGAAGGCGACCGAGGCTGACCTCGGCGCCAACGCCATCGACCAGACCCAGAAGAAACTCCTGGTCGAGATGGTGGAAAAACAAGGCCGTTTCGGCCGCAAGAACGGCAAGGGATTCTACGATTATCCCGAAAAGGGCAAAGGCCAGAAGAGCCTGTGGTCGGCCTTGAGCGGGTTGCAGCCGAAACATCTCGATCCGGACACGCTCGACATCGAGGAAATGAAGCAGCGCTTCCTGGTGGTGCAGGCGGTGGAAGCCGCGCGCACCGTCGAGGATCATGTCATTACCGACATGCGCGAGGCCGATGTCGGATCGATCCTCGGCTTCGGCTTCGCGCCGTTCACCGGCGGCACGCTGTCCTATATCGACTTCATGGGCACCAAGAAGTTCGTCGAGCTATGCCACAAGCTCGAGGCCAAATATGGCTCACGCTTCACGCCGCCGAAGCTTTTGATCGAGATGGCGGCCAAGGGCGAGACCTTCTACGGCCGCTTCCCGCCGAAGAAGAAAGCCGAGGCGGCGTAGCTGCTGACACTCTTGCCGTCATGCCCGGCCTTGTGCCGGGCATCCACGTCTTGCTCCGCGCGAAGAAAATAAGACGTGGATGACCGGGACGAGCCCGGCCATGACGAGGAAAACAAAAAAGGGCCGGATCAACCATCCAGCCCTTTGTGCATTATCGCAATTGATCGAGAGTTTACGCGGCCTTCATCAGGCCTTCCTTGGTCAGGGCTTCCTGGACCTTCGGGCGCGCGGCGACGCGGGCCTTGTAAGCCAGGAGGTTCGGCATCGCGGAGAGATCGAAATTCATCCGTTCGGCCCAGGACAGCATCGTAAACAGATAGCCGTCGGCGACGGTAAACTGCTTGCCCATCAGATAGTCGCGGCCGGCAAGCTGGCTATCGACATATTTGAACTTGGTCATCACCCGATCCTTGAAGAAGGCCTTGGCCTCGTCGGCGAGCACCGGGCTGAACAGCGGGCCGAAGTTCTTGTGCAACTCCGAGGCGGTGAAATTGAGCCACTCCAGCAATTTGTAGCGCTCGGCGCTGTCGCGGGCGGGCGCGAGGTTCTTGGCGGCGGCCTTGTCGGCGATCATCTGGACGATGACCGGGCCTTCGGTCACCAGTTCGCCGCTATCGAGGCCGAGCACCGGCACCTGACCCTTCGGATTCACCTTCAGGAAGTCATCGCCGTTCTCGAGCTTCTTGGCACGCAGGTCGACCTTGACGAGATCGTAGGGGAGACCCGCTTCCAGCAGCGCGATGTGGGGGGAGAGCGAACAGGCGCCGGGCGAATAATACAGTTTCATCGGAGTTTTCCTTCCTGCGAATATTGGTTATGGGAGGCGCGATGATTAAATGCATCTGCATGAAATAGTCAAGATTGATGCAGCTGCATTTATTAGGCTAGTGTGGGGTGTTCCGAAGCTCTTTCTCACGGCGTCGGCGGTCTGCCGGGAGAATGACGGGACCTGAACCGCGCCGGAGAGCGATATAAGCGCGGTTGGGGTCCGGAATACCGGGTTGAATGCGAAGCTCCAGAGTGGAAGGCCTCCAGAGTTGAAAGCCATGGGCGTTGCCATGAAGCGTAGGCCATCGAGCGAGGTGACGGCAGCATGGATCCGCCTGATGCGGATCCGGAGCCGGGTCCTCGACGCGGTCGAGCTGGAATTGAAGAAGGCCGGCTTCCCGCCGCTCGCCTGGTATGACGCGTTGCTCGAATTGTCGCGCGCGCCGTCGGGCGAAATGCGTCCCGTGGAGCTGGAAAGGCAAATGCTGATCCCGCAATATTCGACGTCACGGCTGATCGAACGGCTGGTCGACGAGGGACTGGCGGCGCGCCGCGAATGCAAGATCGACAAGCGCGGACAGTTCGTCGAGATCACAGAGGCCGGGCGCGAGCTGCAGAAGAAGATGTGGAGCGCCTATTCCGCCGCGATCGAAAAGCATGTCGGCTCGAAATTGTCGGATGCGGACGCGGTGAGGCTCTGTGGTCTGCTCGACCGGCTGGGCTGTTCGTGCGATGAGGCTCAGGCGCCGGTCGCAAGAGACGGCGCACCCACACGATGATATTGCTTTCATCCCCATCATCCCCGGACCGGTCGGTCCGGGGACATCCCCGACACCGCGCGCGTTCGGTCGAAGCGCCTTTCATCCGGAATTTGTATGGCGCGTGACCAGATTGATATGACGCCGCTGCAATCGCGCGACGAGTTGGTCGCATGGCTCGAAGCCGGCGTGAAGCCACCGTCGGAATTCCGGATCGGCACCGAGCACGAGAAAACGCCGTTCACGCTGCAAGGCCATCATCCCGTCCCTTACGAGGGCGCGCGGGGCATCGGCGCGTTGCTGGAGGGCATGAAGCTGCTGCTCGGCTGGGAGCCGATCATCGAGCGCGGCAATATCATCGGGCTCTACGACGTCACCGGCGGCGGCGCGATTTCGCTGGAACCCGGTGGACAATTCGAATTATCGGGCGCACCAGTGGAAACCGTGCATCAGACCCAGTCCGAACTGATGGCACATCTGGCGCAGGTGCGTGAGATCGCAGCTCCCTTGGGCATCGGGTTTCTCGGGCTCGGCATGACGCCGTCATGGTCGCGGGCGCAGATTCCGATGATGCCCAAGGGGCGCTACAAGATCATGACCAACTACATGCCGAAGGTCGGCCGCTACGGCCTCGACATGATGTACCGGACCTGCACGGTGCAGACCAATCTCGACTTCTCGTCGGAAGCCGACATGGTCAAGAAGCTGCGGGTGTCGGTGGCGTTGCAGCCGGTGGCGACCGCGCTGTTCGCCAATTCGCCGTTCACCGAAGGCAAGCCCAACGGCTTCCTGTCGTTCCGCTCCGAGATCTGGCGCGATACCGACAACGCGCGTGCCGGCATGATTCCGTGGGCGTTCGAGGACGGCATGGGGTTCGAGCGCTGGGTCGATTACGCGCTGGATGTGCCGATGTATTTCGTCAAGCGCGGCGATGCCTATATCGACGTCGCGGGATCGTCATTCCGCGATTTCTTTGACGGCAAGAATCCGGCCTTTCCGGGCGAGCGTCCGACGTTGTCGGATTGGGCCAACCATCTTTCGACGATCTTTCCGGAAGTACGGCTGAAGCGGTATCTGGAAATGCGCGGCGCCGATGGCGTGCCGTGGGGACGGCTGCCGGCGCTGCCGGCGTTCTGGGTCGGCTTGCTCTACGATGATACCAGCCTGGATGCCGCCTGGGATATCGCCAGGCACTGGACCGCACAGGAGCGTCAGGCGTTGCGAGACGACGTGCCGCGCTTCGGCTTCAAGGCCAGGATCAGGGATCGTTATCTGTTCGAAATCGCCAAGGAATGCCTGGCGCTGGCGCATTCGGGGCTGCGGCGTCGTGGCCACATCGATCACCTCGGCCGCGACGAGAGCCGTCATCTCGAGCCGCTGGAGCGGATTATCGACGGGGGACGGACCCCCGCCGAGGAGATGCTGGAGAAATTCCATGGCCCGTGGCAGGGCTCCGTGGAGCCGGCCTACACGGAATACGCCTTCTGAACAGGTCATTGCCGGATTTCTCGGCCG
Organism: Pseudomonadota bacterium; assembly: GCA_021779635.1. The sequence continues at coordinate 14,963 of JAJYAH010000004.1, forward strand.
TTCATCGGCCGTACAGGTTCGCGGCGATCAAATGGCAAGCCGCGAACGGCGGTTAAGTCAAATCAGTCGAAAGTAATCGCGAATGTGGGGAGCCCGCCTGCTCGGGGCGTGTTGGGTGGCGCTCGCTTTTGCGGCTGCCGACACGGCCGCGCGGCCGGCGCAGGCTCAGGCCAATTTCGATCGCCCGGGTGGCGATTATCAGAGTTCGCCGGTCCCCTCCGGCGATCCGGTCGATTGCGCTCTGGTGTGCGAACGCGACCGGCGCTGCCGGGCGTGGAGCTTCAACTATCCGACCGATATCGCCGGCGGCGCCGTCTGCTGGCTGAAGAGCAGCGTCCCGGCGCGCATCCGCGATGAATGCTGCGTCTCCGGCGTGCGCGGCGCCGGCGTTGTCGAGCCGCGCAACGGCGCGGTCGAAACCTCGATCGACCGGGCCGGCGGCGATTACCGCAGTTTCGGACTTAAAAGGGCTGAGGGCGACGAAGTATGCAAGGCGGCCTGCACCGAGGACAACAAATGCCGGGCCTGGACCTATGCGCGGCCGGGCTATGTCGGCAAGGAAGCGCACTGTTTCCTGAAAAAGGAAATAAAGCCGCCGCGGCGCAAGCCCGGATTTGTCTCGGGCGTGGTGCGGTAGCATGGATGACATCCACAGCCATCGAGGCCGCGCCGGCCGCCGCCTCGCCGCCACGGCTCACCGAATCGACAACGTCGTGATGGACCGCCGGCCGCTTCCCACCCCGGCTCACGGGGTCTTGCGTTGAGGGAAGCGATGACGAAACGCCTCGTTTCGAATTTCCGTTTGCTGGTCGCCGTGGCGCTGGTGCTCACGATCGCAGCCAATCCGGCGAGCGCCACAGCGGCTCAAATTGTTGCTTTCGGTGCCAGCAATACCGCCGGTTACGGCGTCGGATCCGATGAAGCCTGGCCGGCCCGGCTGGAGGCGATGTTGCGCGCCAAGGGCTATCGGGCCACCGTCGCCAATGCGGGGATCAGCGGCGATACCACCGCAGGCATGTTGGAGCGGCTCGATTCTGCGGTACCCAACGGGACGGAGCTCGTTATCCTGGCGATCTTTAACTACAACGATGCCCGCAAGGGCATCAGCCCGGCGGAGCATGCGGCCAATGTCCAGAAAATCCTGGGCCGGCTCCGTGCCAGGGGCATCAGGACTATTTCAGCAATACCCGGCGTCGCCGGCCTGCCGACGCAACCGGATGGCATTCATCTGACCGCCGAAGCCCACGCAGCTCTCGCGGCGCGCTTGCTGCCGCAAGTCATCGGTGCAATCGGGCGCCGCTGACGGTTGGCCGCCAGGGCTCTTCCCGTCCCGATTCCCTTTTCCGTTCCGATTCAAAGGTCCTCGCCCGCGGCCAGCATGGTGATTTCCGGCCAGCACATCTTCCAGCGCCAGGTCTTCGCCTCATAATTGGCGGCGGAGAAATTTGGTCCGGGATTGGGCCGGACGATCATGTTGGCGATATCGTCGAATCCGTTCGGCGCATGGACATCGTGACCGCCATGGCGGCGGCGGATTCCGACCTGGGTATTCCTGGTCAGGAAGCGATCGATGCCTTGCGTCGAGGATTGCAGCGCCGGGTAGGGCAGCCCATGCTTTTCCGGATACCAGAGATGGACGCGCGCCTGATTGCGCACTTCGATCTTGACGCCGGGTTTCTCAAGCCGGCCCTGCAATTCGCGAATGACGGCATCCTCGGCCTGCCACGAGGTGTCGGGATCGAAATAGAAAATATCGTAGTCGCTGATGCCGTGATCGATCGGGCGCGAGGTCAGGACATTCCACACCGTCTGAACGAGACACCCGGAGACGATCCAGGCATCCGGCAGCGCCAGCCGGAATAATTCCTCGGCAATGGCGTCATTGACCGGATTGCGCAAGGCTGCGGCGAGAAAATCCTCGGTGTCCATCGGGCTGTGAATGGATCGCAGGATGGCCACGCTTACGCTTTGCCAACCCTGCGATCTAAGCCTCAAATGACCGCGGTGAAGAACCGCGCGAGGCGAAAGCCGGACAGCCATGTCCAGATCGGCTGGCTGCGGATTCCGAGGTCCCATGATCCGACCACGGCGTCGGCGCGTCCGACCAGATCATCCACCGGAAGCAGCCCGACGCCGCCCTGGCGGACCGGGACCCGGCTGTCGGCGGAGTTGTCGCGGTTGTCGCCCATCACGAACAGCCGGCCCGGCGGCACCGTCACTTCGGGCGTGTTGTCGAGCCGGCCATTGTCGTGAAGCTTGAAAATCGCGTGCGCAACCCCGCCCGGCAAGCTCTCGATGTAGCGATAGGCGGGCTCGACCCCGCCATTGTCGTCTTCCGCCTGTCCGATGCCGTCGGGCTTCAGCGACGCCGGATGATCGTTGATGAAGAGCTGGCCCTGCCGCATCTGGATGCGGTCGCCGGGCAGGCCGACGACGCGCTTGACCCAGGCCTGCGAGCGGTCGCCGGGCCAGCGGAACACCACCACATCGCCGCGCTTCGGCATGCCGCCGAACACGCGCCCAGTTTCGGGCAGGGTAATTTGAATCGGCAGCGACGCTGCGCTGTAGCCATAGGGATATTTCGACGCCAGCAGGGCGTCGCCGATCAACAGCGTCGGCTCCATCGAGCCCGACGGCACATAGAACGGTTCGGCGAAGGCGCCCTTGGCGAGGAAAACCGCCAGCACGACAGCGGCGAGCTGCAGCACCTGGCCGCGCCAGCCATGCGCCTTCGGGGTTGCTGTCTGGGTGTCTGTGCTCACGAGCCCGTTCCTCCAACCGTAATGCGTTCCATCCGCAGCGTCGGCTGGCCGACGCCGACCGGCACGCCCTGACCGTGCTTGCCGCAGGTACCGATGCCGGTATCCAGCGCGAGGTCGTTGCCGATCATGGTGATCCGGTGCAGGTCGGTCGGCCCGTTGCCGATCAGCATCGCGCCCTTCAGCGGCGCGCCGACCTTGCCGTTTTCTATCCTGTAGGCCTCGGTGCACTGGAACACGTATTTGCCGGACGTGATGTCGACCTGCCCGCCGCCAAAATTCGCGGCATAGATGCCGTTTTTGACCGAGGCCAGAATTTCCGCAGGGTCCCGGCTACCGGCCAGCATGTAGGTGTTGGTCATGCGCGGCATCGGCACATGGGCATAATCCTGGCGCCGGCCGTTGCCGGTCGGCTTCATGTTCATCAGCCGGGCGTTCTGCCGATCCTGCATGTAGCCGACCAGGATTCCGTCCTCGATCAGCACCGTGCGGTTGGTCGGCGTCCCCTCGTCGTCGATCGACAACGAGCCGCGCCGCGACGCCATGGTGCCGTCATCCACCACGGTGACGCCCTTGGCGGCAACCTGCTGGCCCATCAGGCCGGCGAAAGCGGAGGTCCGCTTGCGGTTGAAATCGCCTTCGAGCCCGTGTCCGACGGCTTCGTGCAGCATCACGCCGGGCCAGCCGGCGCCGAGCACCACATCCATTTCGCCGGCGGGCGCGGGGATCGATTCAAGATTGACCAGCGCTTCGCGGATCGCGCCATCGGCGGCCTCGCGCCAGGCCCTGGTCTCGATGAAGCGCGGATAGCCTTCGCGGCCGCCATAACCCTTGCTGCCGCTTTCCTGGCGATCGCCCTGACCTGCGACGACCGAAATATTGACGCGAACCAGCGGGCGGATATCGCGATAGCTCTCGCCGTCCGGGCGGTGGATCTCGACCACCTGCCATGTCGCGCCGAGACTGACCGTGACCTGCCGTACCCGCGGATCCTTGTCGCGGACATACGCATCGATTTCGGCGAGCAGCTTGACCTTGCTTTCGAAGCCCGGCGCATCCAGCGGATTGTCGTCGCCATAGAGCCGCACATTGGTATGCGCAGGTGCCGCCGCGAATGTCCCGCTGTAGCCGCCGCGCACCGCTGCGACCGCGTCGGCGGCGCGGATCAGCGCCGGCAGCGAGACGTCGGAGGAGTGGGCGTAGCCCACCGCGTCATCCTTCACGGCGCGCAAGCCGAAACCCTGTGAGGTGTCGTAGGTCGCCTGTTTCAGCCGCCCATTGTCGAACATCAGCGCTTCGCTCTGGCTGTATTCCAGAAACAATTCGCCGTCGTCGGCGCCGGACAGGCTCCGCGCCAGCTCGTTGCGCACCGAATCGCGATCGAGGTTGGCGCGGTCGAGCAGGGAGGTCGTGGCGGGATTGGTCATGAAAACTCCGGACTTTCTCTTGTCGTCCCAGCGAAGGCGAGAACCCATAATCACAGGTTCCGATACTTAAGCCCACACTCGCCAGAACTCATCTTACAACACGGTAACCTGTGGTTATGGGTCCCGGCTTGCGCTTGCCTGGCCGGGACGACGATGACGGAAGATAGTCACGGTCGCTGGGAAAAGGGAGATCTGCCAGGGCTGGCAAGACGCAATGTCTCACGCCGGCCTGGTCTCACGGCAGCTTGTCATACCCCTCGCCAAGCCCGTTCAGGCTCAGCGGGAAGCCGATGCCCTCTTCGGGGGTCTCGAAGATGATGAAGGTCGCGGTCTTGGCGCTGCGCAGCTGGCCCAGGAGCTTGTCGTCCATCACAACTTCGGCAACGCAGCCATTGGGCAGGCAGCGCACGAAGCCGGCGCGGCCGACATCGACATTGTCGAGCTTCAGCCCAAGTCCGGACGGCAGCAGCACGCCGAGCGGCGCCACCACCCGCATCAATTTGCTCTTCTGGTCGGCGGTCTTGAGCACGATGACGGTGAGGCCGGCATTTGAGCGGTCTTCAGCTACCACGCTCTGGATCAGGGCGCATTGCTCGGTTTGGGCACCGGGCGGGGTGTCGCAGCGAATCTGCCAGTCGCCATGGACCGAGCGCACCGCGCCCTGGGCGCTGGCGGAAGCGGTCAGGCCGAGAAAAAAGCTCAAGAAAAACGTCAGGAAAACCCCGATGGCCACGCCGCCCGGCGCAAAACGGCCGCTCAGCCCAAGACGATCGCCCAGCGCGCGGCCGCCGCGGCCCGCGGCACGGCTCGGCTGGTCTTTCGAAGGCCCTGTCCGGGTCATCCTTCCAGTATTCCCCCTTGGCAAAGTCGGTTCGAACATTGGATTGATACGGCAATGACGGCGCCTTGAAGGCAATCCCGGGATGGCCGCGCCGTCGTCGCGAATCAGGTTCCTGTGGAACACGCCATCAGTGCCTACAACGGGCAATTCGCCTGTCAAGCGCAGGCCGGCGGCAAATTTGAAGGTTTCTGCTGATTTCATGAGAAAATGTGGCCGCTGGAGAATAGCCGTCGCCACTTCGCCCTGCGCCGTACTACTGCATTGCGAGAGGCGTCGAATTATGGTTTGAGAGGCTGGATTTCGACGCGTTCTAACGATCCGGCCTAGGTGCTTCAAAAGTACTTCCCGTGGCCGTTTGTCAGGGGGCGGATCGTGCAGCATCTCTCGCCGTCCGGCGAAATGCTTTGGGGTTCTATTAAGGGAGCGCGAGCGGCATGAAGATGTCGAAGGGCCAGATAGGCCGCCGGTTGCTGGGTTTAGCGGTTGTTGGAGCGGCGCTGGTGACAGCCGGCGGGACCGCATTCGCCGAATTGGGGCAGCCCGCGCCCTGGGAATACAAGCTGCAGGGATCGGCCACGCAGGTGATGGACGACATCACCTCGTTCCATAACTGGTTGCTGATCACGATCACGCTCATCACGCTGTTCGTTCTGGTGCTGCTGGCGATCATCGCGCTGAGGTTCAACGCCAAGGCCAATCCGGTCCCGTCCAGGACCACCCACAACACCCTGATCGAGGTCGCCTGGACCCTGATCCCGGTGCTGATCCTGGTGGCCATCGCGGTGCCGTCGTTCCGGCTCCTGTTTCTGGAGCTCGACATTCCGAAGGCCGATCTGACCATCAAGGCGACCGGCAAGCAGTGGTACTGGAGCTACGCCTATCCCGATAACGGCAAGTTCGAATTTGATTCCCTGCTGGCGTGCGATGAAACGCGCCTGAAGTGCCAGCAGCCGCGGTTGCTGACGGTCGATAATGAGTTGGTGGTCCCCGTCAACAAGGTGGTCCGGATCGAGACCACCGGCGCCGACGTCATCCATTCCTTCGCGGTGCCGGCATTCGGCATCAAGATTGACGCGATTCCCGGCCGCCTCAACGAGACCTGGTTCAAGGCCACCAAGCTCGGCATGTTCTACGGCCAGTGCTCGGAACTGTGCGGCAAGGACCACGCCTACATGCCGATCGCGGTGCATGTGGTGAGCGATCAGGACTTCGCAGCCTGGGTTGAGACCGCGAAGAAGAAATTTGCGGCCAACCCGGCGAACGCGTTCGCCTCGGCGGCCGAAGCCGCGCATTGAGCCCCAGGACTTAGTAAGACTTGACTTAGTAAGACTTGGGCTCAGGCACATCGACGGGACAAGAGCGACGGGACCGCAAGGCCCAGAAGACTGCAAGGCAGGATTTGAAAATGGCAACGACCGCAGCAACACCGGCTCATACCGACCACGCCCATGACGATCATGCGCACGACCATCCGACAGGCTGGCGGCGTTTCGTCTATTCGACCAACCACAAGGACATCGGCACGATGTACCTGGTGTTTGCGATCATCGCCGGGATCATCGGCGCGGCGATGTCGATCGCGATCCGCGCCGAATTGATGTACCCGGGCGTGCAGATCTTCCACAACACCCATACTTACAACGTGTTCGTGACCTCGCACGGCCTGATCATGATCTTCTTCATGGTGATGCCGGCGATGATCGGCGGCTTCGGCAACTGGATGGTGCCGCTGATGATCGGCGCGCCGGACATGGCGTTCCCGCGCATGAACAACATCTCGTTCTGGCTGCTGCCGGCCTCGTTCGCGCTGCTGATCATTTCCACCTTTGTCGAGGGTGAGCCGGGCTCCAATGGCGTCGGCACCGGCTGGACCCTGTACGCGCCGCTGTCGACCTCGGGCCATCCCGGACCGGCAGTCGATTTCGCCATCCTGTCGATCCACCTGGCCGGCGCCTCGTCGATCCTTGGCGCCATCAACTTCATCACCACCATCTTCAACATGCGCGCGCCGGGCATGACCCTGCACAAGATGCCGCTGTTCGTGTGGTCGATCCTGGTCACCGTGTTCCTGCTGCTGCTGTCGCTGCCGGTGCTCGCCGGCGCGATCACGATGCTGCTCACCGACCGCAATTTCGGCACCACGTTCTTCTCCGCCGAGGGCGGCGGTGATCCGGTGCTGTTCCAGCATCTGTTCTGGTTCTTCGGTCACCCTGAAGTCTACATCCTGATCCTGCCGGGCTTCGGCATGATCAGCCAGATCGTTTCGACCTTCTCCAAGAAGCCGGTGTTCGGCTATCTCGGCATGGCCTATGCGATGGTCGCGATCGGCGGCATCGGCTTTGTGGTGTGGGCGCACCACATGTACACGGTCGGCATGTCCAGCGCGACCCAGGCCTACTTCGTCGCCGCGACCATGGTGATCGCGGTGCCGACCGGCGTGAAGATCTTCTCGTGGATCGCCACCATGTGGGGCGGCTCGATCGAGTTCAAGACGCCGATGCTGTGGGCGATCGGCTTCATCTTCCTGTTTACAGTCGGCGGCGTCACCGGCGTCGTGCTCGCCAATGCCGGCGTCGACCGCGTGCTGCAGGACACCTATTACGTGGTCGCGCATTTCCATTACGTGCTGTCGCTGGGCGCGGTGTTCGCGATCTTCGCCGGCTGGTACTACTGGTTCCCGAAAATAACCGGCTACATGTATTCGGAGAGCATCGGAAAGCTGCACTTCTGGGTCACCTTCATCGGCGTCAACCTGGTGTTCTTCCCGCAGCACTTCCTCGGCCTTTCCGGGATGCCGCGCCGCTACATCGATTATCCCGACGCCTTTGCCGGCTGGAATCTGGTGTCCTCGATCGGCTCCTACATCTCTGGGATCGGCGTGCTGATTTTCATCTACGGCATGATCGATGCGTTCGTGCGCAAGGAACAGGCCGCCGACAATCCGTGGGGCGTCGGCGCCACCACGCTGGAATGGACGCTGCCGTCGCCGCCGCCGTTCCATCAGTTCGAGGTGCTGCCGCGCGTACAGTAAGATCATGATCCGGAAAAGTGGGCGCCGGCTTTTCGAAAAGATCATGCTCAAACAAAGAGATTAGGTCATGATCCGATCATCGGATCATGACCGAGGGAAGCGAGACCTCCTTTAGGAAACGAGACCTGCCGTGTCGGTTGTCGATCACAACGCCGTCGATCTGTCGGCGAGAATTTCGGAAGTTCGGATTTCCGAGGCCGAGGTTGCGGACTATATCGCGCTGCTAAAGCCGCGGGTGATGTCGCTTGTGATCTTTACCGCGCTGGTCGGTCTGGTGATCGCGCCGGGCCACGTCCATCCGGTGCTGGCATTCACCTCGATCCTTTGCATCGCGGTCGGCGCCGGCGCCTCCGGCGCGCTGAACATGTGGTACGAGGGCGATATCGACGCCCTGATGTCGCGCACCGCCAACCGGCCGATTCCGCGTGGACGCATCACCCGGCCGGAAGCGCTGGCGTTCGGAATGACGCTGGCGTTTTTCTCGGTGGTGACGCTGGGCATCCTGGTCAACTGGATCGCCGGCGCGCTGCTCGCCTTCACGATCTTCTTCTATGTCGTGATCTATACCATGGCGCTGAAACGCTGGACCGCGCAGAACATCGTGATCGGCGGCGCCGCCGGCGCGCTGCCGCCGGTGGTGGCATGGGCGGCGGCGACCGGCTCACTGTCGGTCGAGCCGCTGCTGCTGTTTCTGATCATCTTCTTCTGGACCCCGCCGCATTTCTGGGCGCTGGCGCTGTTTCGCTCCGACGACTACGCCCGCGCCGGGGTGCCGATGCTGCCGGTGGTGGCCGGTCCCGACGCCACCCGGCTTCAGATCCTGCTCTATACCATCGTGCTGGTCGCGGTCGCCTTCGCGCCGTGGCCGCTCGGCTATTTCGATGCGGTTTACGGCGTGACCTCGCTGGTTCTCGGCGCCGGCATGCTGACGCTCGCCATCAACGTCTACCGGCGCCGCGTCGGCAGCGAGGCGGCGCGCGCGACGCGAAGGCTGTTTGCATTCTCCATCCTTTATCTGTTCGCATTGTTCGCGACCCTGCTGCTCGAGGTCGTCGTCCATGCGCTCGTGCCGTCGATCTGGTAGGGGGCGCATGGCGAGCGGATGGACAACAAGCCGAAGCCGAATGGAATCGTCCTCACCGAGGCGCAGCAGAAGAGCCGACGTCAGCGTTCGATCGCCATCGCGCTGGCGCTCGGCGTCCTGGTCGTGCTGTTTTTCGCGGTCACCATGGTCAAGGGGCCGGCCGTGCTCGTGCGGCCACTATGACCGGAACAGTGTGATCGGGTGATGTGATCGAGATGGAGAATGAACCGACGATGCCGCAACAGCCGGCCGCCAGCCAGAAGACAGCCGTCCCGCGACGCGAATCAGGCTCGCGCCGCGGGCTGGGTCGCGATGCGATGGTGGCGGCGACCTGCGGCTTCGTCGTGGTGCTGATGGTCGGCGCGTCCTATGCGGCGGTGCCGTTCTACAACTGGTTCTGTCGCGCCACCGGCTTCAACGGCACCACCCAGGTCGCGACCGCGGCGCCGACTTCCGCGCCGCTGGCGCGCAAGATCGCGGTGCGCTTCGATTCCAATGTCGCCGGCGGGCTGCCGTGGAAATTCGAGCCGGAAAAGACTGAAATCGAGATCAGGATCGGTGAGGTGGTCACCGTCTATTATACCGTGACCAATCAATCGGCGCGGACCACCACCGGGCAGGCGGCCTATAATGTGGCGCCGCTGACGGTCGGCAAGTATTTCCAGAAGATCAACTGCTTCTGCTTCACCGAACAGACCATGGCGCCCGGCGAAACCCGGCAGATGGCGGTGGTGTTTTATGTCGACCCTTCGGTGGTCGAGGACAGCGACAATGACGACCTGAACACCATTACCCTGTCCTATACCTTCTATCCCGTGCGCGAGCCGGCGGCCAAACCGCTGGCGGCGAGCGAGCCGGACAAGGCCAAGGGAAACTTATGAGCGAAACTTATGAGGGAAACCTGGCCTCCGCCCGCCGCTATCCCTGATCGCGCGGACCCTGAGAATTGATTTTTGAGACAAAGCCGTGCCGAATGGTACGGCACCGCTAACGGAGAGACCGCAATGGCTACGGCGCAAGTCAAGCAACACGACTACCACCTCGTCGATCCGAGTCCGTGGCCGATCGTCGGCTCCGTCTCGGCGTTCATCATGGCGGTCGGCGCGATCACCTGGATGCATCATCTCACGTCGGCGGCGCCGATCATTTTCGGCATCGGCACCATCGGCGTGCTCTACACCATGGCAAGCTGGTGGGCGGATGTGATCCGCGAGGCGCAGTACAAGGGCGACCACACTCGCGTGGTGCAGATCAGCCATCGCTACGGCATGATCCTGTTCATCGCTTCCGAGGTGATGTTCTTCGTTGCCTGGTTCTGGGCGTTCTTCAACTCGGCGCTGTTTCCCGGGGATCCCGTTCATGCCACCCGCGATGCGCTGTTCGGTGGGGTGTGGCCGCCGAAGGGCATCGAGGCCTTCGATCCCTGGCATCTGCCGCTGCTGAATACGCTATTGCTGTTGACCTCGGGCACCACGGTGACCTGGGCGCATCACGCGCTGCTCGAGAACGACCGCCAGGGCCTGAAATACGGCTTGATCCTCACCGTCCTGCTCGGCGCCTGCTTCACCTGCGTGCAGGCTTATGAATACAGCCACGCCGCGTTCGCCTTCTCGGGCAACATCTATGGCGCGACCTTCTTCATGGCCACCGGCTTCCACGGCTTTCATGTGCTGGTCGGCACCATTTTCCTGATCGTGTGCCTCGCCCGTGCCTATGCCGGCCAGTTCAGCCCGACCCAGCACCTCGGCTTCGAGTTCGCCGCCTGGTACTGGCACTTCGTTGACGTGGTGTGGCTGTTCCTGTTCGTCTGCATCTATGTCTGGGGCACGGGCGGCGGCCGCCTGGTGGGCGCCGAGTAGCTGGTCGCCACATATGCTAAAAGGGGCGGCCGTAACGGCCGCCCCTTTTTTGCTTTTTGAAAGCTTGCGCGATGCCGGATCGGACTTTCCCGACGCTGACCGAAACCGCGCTGCGCGGCCTCGCCTGCCGGTGCCCGCGCTGCGGCAAGGGCAAACTGTATGCCGGATTCCTGACGCTGCGGCCGAACTGCGAAGCCTGCGGGCTCGACTATGCCTTCATCGACTCCGGCGACGGTCCTGCGGTCTTCATCATCATGATTGCCGGCGCGATCGTGGTCGGCTGTGCGCTGATCGTCGAGGTCAAGTATCAGCCGCCATTCTGGTTGCACGCAGTGCTTTGGCTGCCGCTGATTCTGGCGACCACGCTGCTGCCGCTGCGCGCGATGAAGGCGCTGTTGATTGCGCTGCAGTTCCATCACAAGGCCGCCGAAGGCCGGATGATCGATCGCGGACCGAAATGAGCGGGATATCGGGAGGGCGGCGCAACGTCGCCGGCTTCGGCGCCTTCACGCTACTGATGGTGGCGCTGTTCGTGGGCCTCGGGATATGGCAGTTGCAGCGCCGGATCGAGAAGCATGCCTTGATCGCAGCCCTGACCGAAAGGCTCGCGGCACCACCGCAAGCGCTGCCGCCGGCTTCGCAGTGGAACAGGCTTGAACCTGTCAGCGACGAATTCCGCCGCGTCCGTTTTGCCGCGACCTATGCGTCCGTCGCGGACGCGATGGTCTACAGTTCCGGCTCCGCCGTGCGCGGCGATATTTCCGGCCCCGGCACCTGGGCCTTCCTGCCGGTGCAGCTGCCGGATGGAAACACCGTCGTGGTCAATGCCGGCTTCGTGCAGAACACCATGCAGGACCGCGGCGTTGAGGATCGCGCGGTGACGCGCCTTCTCACCAACGAGCCGGTGATGTTGACCGGCTACATCCGTTTTCCGGAAGCCGCGGGCGTGCTGACGCCGGCGGAAAATATTGCCAAGCGGCTGTGGTTCACCCGGGACCACCTGGCGATGGCCCGCGCACTGGGATGGGGCGAAGGCGGCAAGCCGGTAGCGCCGTTCTACATCGACCTTGAGCAGCCGGTACCGTTAAGCGGCGTCCCAAAACCCGGTCCGCTCGAGATCCATCTCAAGGACGATCACATGCAATACGCCATCACCTGGTTCGGGCTAGCGATCGCGGTCGTGATGGCGTTCGGGGTGTGGCTGTGGGGACAACGCCGAGCGTCATTATCCCGCGCGTAGAACTTTCTGCTTCGCATGGCGGGCGCCGCGCCAGTGCACGAGCCGTTCGCGCAGTCTCTCAGGATTGAACCGCCGCCACGATGGCTGGATTCTCAACACCGGCGGCAAGCTTGCCATGATGGGTCCCGCTCCGGTAACGCAGCGCTTCAACCAGCACGGCAAAGGCTGGCGCCGGCTGCCTCCGGCTTGGGTAATAGAGGTGGTAGCCCGAAAAGGCCGGACACCAATCGGCGAGCACGCGGATCAGACGTCCGTCGGCGAGATGCGCCTGCACCTGGTCTTCAGGCAAATAGGCGAGGCCGAGCCCGGCCAACGCCGCTTTGAGCCGCAAGGCGGTGTTGTTGAAAACCAACTGTCCTTCGACCCGAACCTTCAGCGCGCGCCCGCGCTTTTCAAATTCCCAGGCATAGATTCCGCCATAGGTGGGCAACCGGATATTGATGCATTCGTGGACGGCAAGCTCCTGCGGCTTTTTGGGCGCGGGCCGGCCCGCGAAGTACTCGGGCGCGCCAACCACCGCCGTGCGCAAGTCCGGTCCGATGCGCACCGCAATCTTGTCCTTTGCGACCTGCTCGCCCAGTCGAACGCCGGCGTCGTAGCGTTCCGCGACAATGTCGGTCAGGCCATAGTCGATGATCATCTCAACCTTGATATCGGGATAGCGCGGCAGCACCCTCGCCAATGCAGGCCAGACCACCGCTTCGGCCGCGTGCTCGCCGGCGGTGATGCGAACGGTGCCGGCCGGCTTCTCCCGCAACTCCGTCAGGGCCGCCAGTTCCGCGTCGATCTCCTCCAGCCTTGGACCCACGGTCCGGATCAGGCGTTCGCCCGCTTCGGTCGGCGCAACGCTGCGCGTGGTGCGGCTCAACAGCCGCACGCCGAGCCGCTCTGACTGAGCGCGGATTGCGAAACGCCGAGCTTCGCTGCGGCCCGGGTGAAGCTCCGTTCTCGCGCTACCGCCAGGAAGGCCAGCAGGTCATTGATCGGTTGGCGCGTCATTCATGAATTCATCTAATAAGTTCATGCGGATTGTAGCACCTAATCGCATGGCTTCGCGCGCCCTAAATCACCACGAGCGACGGCGGTTCAGGCCCAACTGAGCGCGTTCCGGTTCAGATGAGTGGAGAAGAAAATGCAGAAGCGTAAGCTTGGAAAATCCAGTCTCGAAGTGTCGGCCATCGGTCTCGGCTGCATGGGCATGAGCTTTGGCTACGGGCCCGCGGCGGACAGGCAGGAGATGATCGCGCTGCTTCGAGCGGCCGTCGAACGCGGCGTCACCTTGTTCGACACCGCGGAAGTGTACGGCCCGTTCGTGAACGAAGAACTGGTCGGCGAGGCGCTGGCGCCGTTTCGCGGCAACGTCGCGATCGCCACCAAATTCGGCTTCAAGCTTGATCCTGACGGCGGTCCGCAATGGTCCGGGCTGGACAGCCGGCCGGAGCACATCAAGGAGGTCGCGGAGGCCTCGCTGCGCCGGCTCAAGGTCGACGCCATCGACCTGCTCTATCAACACCGCGTCGACCCCGATGTGCCGGTCGAGGACGTCGCAGGCGCGGTGAAGGATTTGATCCGGCAAGGAAAGGTCAGGCATTTCGGTCTGTCCGAACCTGGCGCGCAGACCATCCGACGCGCCCATGCGGTCCAGCCGATCACCGCGATCCAGAACGAGTATTCGCTGTGGACGCGCGGGCCGGAAAACAACGGCGTGCTGCAGGCCTGCGAGGAGCTCGGCGTCGGCTTCGTGCCCTACAGCCCGCTCGGCAAGGGCTTCCTGACCGGCGCGATGAACGAGAATACAAAACTCGCCAGCGACGATTTCCGCAGCCTGCTGCCGCGCTTCACGCCGGAGGCCATGAAGGCCAACCAGGCGCTCGTCGACCTGCTCGGTCGAATCGCGAAAAAGAAAAACGCAGCGCCGGCCCAGATCGCACTCGCCTGGCTGCTGGCGCAAAAGCCCTGGATTGTCCCGATCCCTGGCACCACGAAGCTGCATCGGCTCGAGGAAAACATCGGCGCCGCCGCCATCGCGCTGACGTCGCAGGATATCAGGGAAATCGAACAGGCTGCCTCGAAGATCGCGGTGCAGGGCGCGCGTTACCCCGAGCGGCTCGAGCAGATGACGGGGCGATAAAGCATGACGAGATTGGATTGATCCGCAAAGTCAACGAAAGCGCGCTTCCTCTCCCACCCAACTCGGGTTTACCCGAGTTGGGCATCCGCGGCGCGTAACGATTCAATAGCAGGCGCGGGGGTCGGCGGGAACGTATTGTCCCGAGGGGTAGCGGTAATAGCAGTTGCCCTGCGCCAGATAATATCCGGGCCTTGAAGCGGCCTGGGCGCCGACGATCGCCCCGGTCACGCCGCCGGCGGCCGCACCGGCGATCACGCCGCCCGGGCGTCCCGTGAGCAGACCTCCCAGTAACCCGCCGACGATGGCACCTCCAACTGCACTTGCGGCAGGATCCGGTGGCGGAGGCGGTGGCGGCGGCGCGTAGGCCGCATCTGGCGCATAGGCTCCGGGCGGCGGCGGATACCCGTCAGCGACCGGCGGTGCGTCAGCAGCGTCGTCCATGACCTCGACATCGGACACGTAGGTGGGCGGACCCTCCATCGGCTGCGGATAGAAGTACCAGGCGCCGCCGACATCCCACCACCAGCCGTCGCGTCCGTTATGGATTTCGTGGTGCCAGCGTCCGCCCTCCCAGGCGAGACGTCCGTGATAGGAGTGTCCGCCAAAATTGCGCGTGTGGAAATTGCCCCGGGCCATATGGGCGTTCTGCGGCCCGCGGCCCGGCACTCCCCCCTGGTGCATGGCGCCCGGCCCCGGCCCCGGATGTGGACCCGGCCGGGCTGCCTGCACTGCGGGCTTGGCGCCGCCTTTGGGCGGCGGACCGTTGGGCTCCGCCTGCGCGGACAGCGCAAAGGCGGTCACAAGCGATACCAGAGGAAGCATGATCCTAGCGCGTCTGGACGTCTTCATTTTCACCTTACCTCCACCGGCGAGCCGATGTTCCCTGAAGCATATCGAAATTGACAGATGCCGTAGATACAGATGCCACAGATACAGGCGCCACAGATACAGGCGCGATGAATGCTGTCGCGCCGATGCGCGCCACCTTCGGGCGCCGGTGCGTTGCCTGATCGCGTCCGCGACAATCTGACCAGATTCAGGCATTTTGTCTTGTTAAGAATCGGTAACAGCCTGTCCCGCGTGATTACCGGACGATTTTCCCCCGCATTTCCGAGTTCTGCTGGCGATCCGTCGGATCCTGATGGGCAGACTTATACGCCAAATGCCAAGAGAACGCCGCCGCAATAGCAAACTTTCGACACACGATCGCGGCGAAAAGAGGCGATCCGACATGACGCATGCGCGAAGGCTGATGACCTGTTCCGGTTTGCCGCCGTGCACATATTCAAAGGGGCCTTCGTGTCGCAGAAACTGTTCCGGTCGATTCTATTTTCCTGCCTGTTCGCCTGCGCGTTGTTATCCTTCCCCGTCCTGGCCCAGACCGGCGGCGCGCCCGAGGCGGCTAGCCCAGCCACGAACCACGCCGATGGGCTGACACCCGATCAGGCGCAGCGGGCGCTCGAGACGCTTCAGGACGACAAGAAGCGCGCGCAGATCATCGACACGCTTCGCGCCATCGCCAATGCCTCACCGCAGACGCAGGCCACGCCATCCGCGCCCGAATCGCAGCCTGCGATTCCGCTCACGGCGGACAGCCTTGGCGCACAGCTCCTGCTGACGGTGTCCGAGCAGGTCAGCGAGGTCTCGCACCAGATCGCCGATATGGCGCGGACCCTGACGCACTTTCCGGCGTTCTATTACTGGATCGTGCGAACGGCCAACGATCCGTCCGCCTATGATCAGTTGCTCGAGATCGCCTGGAAACTGGCGTTGGTGTTCGGTTGCGGCTTCGCGGCCGAATGGGTGATCCTGCGTGTCATCCAGCGGCCGGTGGCGCTGCTGGAAGCGCGCCTTCCGCGAACGGCGTGTGCCCCGGCGCGGCCGCTGGCGGAGATCGAGCCATCGTCCTCCGCGGCGGAGCCAACTGCGGAGCCTGAACTGGATCGGCGGCGTCGCAGCCTGGCGCGTGCCTGGCAGTCGCTGCTCAGGCTGCCGTTCGTGCTGGGACATCTGGCGCTCGAGCTCTTTCCGGTGCTCGTCTTCGTCGGCGTCGCCATGATGTTGCTGGGCACGGGGATCGGCGACCTCGCAACGACCCGGCTCGTGATCCTGGCGGTCGTGAATGCCTACGCGCTGTCGCGCGGGCTGATCTGCGTCGCGCGGGCAATGGCGGGGCCGTTCGGACTGTTCCGCGTTCGTGCCGAGACCGCGGCCTATATCGAGATCTGGACGCGGCGTATCGTCACCGTCGGCGTGTCGGGCGTCGCCTTTGCGAATGTCGCGCTGCTGCTGGGGTTGCATCACGCCGGCTACAGAGCGCTGCTGCGCCTGGTGATGCTGATCGTCCATCTCTTTATTGTCATCATCATCCTGCAGTGCCGCCGGCAGGTCGCCGAAGCCATTCGCGCGCCGGCCGGCCGCGAGGGAACGGCGGCCAGGGTGCGCAATCGCATCGCCGGCCTGTGGCACTATCCCGCGATCGTTCTGGACCTTGCATTATGGGCGGTATGGGCACTGAATATCCGCAACGGCTACTCGCTGCTGCTGCAATATTTTGCCGGAACCGTTGCGGTCGCACTGATCACCCGTATCGCCACCATCGCGGTGCTAAGCCTGATCGATCGCGGTTTCAGCATCAGCCCGGATATCCTGCAGCGCTTCCCCGGCCTCGAAACGCGCGCCAATCGCTATCTGCCGCTGTTGCGAAAAATCGTTTCGGCGATCATCGCTTTCATCGGCTTCGTTGCGCTGCTTGAAGTCTGGGGCGTGGATGCCATCGTCTGGTTCTACGGCGGCCAGATCGGCAGCCGCCTGCTGTCGGCGGTGGCGACGATCGGCATCGCCGCACTCGCGGCGGCGGCGATCTGGGAGGCCAGCAATGCGCTGCTGGACCGCAAGCTCACGGCGCTGTCGCGCGATGGTCACTTCGCGCGCGCGGCGCGGCTGCGTACCTTTCAACCGATGCTGCGAACCGCGCTATTGTGCCTGATCGTCACCGTGGTTGGCTTGACGGCGCTGAGCGAAATCGGCGTCAACGTCGCACCATTGCTGGCCGGTGCCGGGATCGTCGGCATCGCTATCGGCTTCGGCTCGCAGAAGCTGGTGCAGGATCTCATTACCGGGCTGTTTCTGCTCCTGGAAAATACCGTCCAGGTCGGTGACAACATCACGGTGTCCGGCCTGTCAGGAACCGTCGAGAACGTTTCGATCCGCACCATTCGCCTGCGCGCCGCCGATGGCTCGGTGCATATCGTGCCTTTCAGCGCCGTGACGACGCTCACCAATTCAAGCCGTGGCGCCGGCAATGCGGCGGTCAGCGTCAACGTCGCCTACAAGGAAGACACCGACCGCGCGGGCCAGATCCTGAAGGACATCGTCGCTGAAATGCGTCACGAGCCCGAATACCGGCAGGCGATCCGCGGCGATCTCGAATTGTGGGGCGTCGACAAGGTGGACGGTTCGATGGCGTCGATCGTCGGGCAGATTCGCTGCACCGACAGCGGTCGCTGGCCGGTGCAGCGTGAATTCAACCGCCGCATGAAGCGGCGATTCCAGGAGTGCGGAATCGAAATCGCATCCGCGGGCCAAACCATCCTGATGCAGATTCCCGCACCGGCCGATGTTGCCTCGGGTTCGATGCCTCGCCGGGCGGCGGGGTAGTCGCAGCCCTTGATCGCAAGAACGAGTTGGTGCGCCATACTTGACAGCTTTTCTCGGTCGGTTACCTTACCCAGTATGGGGATTGCGATTTCCCCACGAGGCGACATGCTGAAGAATCGCGTCCCGGTTAACTCAAGGACGCACCGTGTCGGCGATCAACTCAATTTCCTCTGACAAGCTTGTGCGGCTGGTCGGGACGCCGCGATGTCCCGCATTGATCGACGTTCGTCCGAACCACGATTTCGAGACCAGTCCCCGGCTTATTCCAGGATCGACCCGAAGAACGCATTCCAATGCTTCCGAATGGGCCGGCGAGTTCGTCGGTCAAGCCGCCATCGTGATCTGCCGCGACGGATTGACCTTGAGCCAAGGAACCGCAGCATGGTTGCGCGACGCCGGCGTTACTGCTGATGCGCTCGAATATGGATTTGAGGGCTGGACGAAGGCCGCGCTTCCGCTGCTGAAGGTCGGTAGGATGCCACCGCTGGACCGTCACGGACGCACCGTCTGGGTCACCCGTTCTCGACCGAAGGTTGATCGTATTGCTTGCCCATGGCTGATCCGCCGCTTCATCGACCCGCGAGCGGTGTTCCTGTTCGTTGCTGCCTCGGAGGTTCCGGGCGTAGCCGAGCAATTCGGCGCCGTGCCGTTCGATCTTGAAGGCGTGTTCTGGAGTCATCGAGGTGACAGATGCACCTTCGATCTCATGATCGAGGAATTCGGCCTGACAATCGAGCCGCTGCTGCGTCTAGCCACGATGGTCCGGGGCGCCGATACCGGTCATCTGGAGTTCGCGCCACAGGCTGCCGGCCTGCTGGCCGCCTCGCTTGGATTATCGCGAATGTACACCGACGATCTCGCACAGCTCGAAGCCGGGCTTTCGCTTTACGACGCCTTCTATCGTTGGTGTCGCGACGCGGTCGATGAAACCCACGTTACGCATTCCAAACGATCCGGCACTTGAGCCCAGAAATGGTGCGAAGAAAATTCCTTATCTGGTGTCTTCTAATCGTCGTGGCGGCGACCGCCATCCTTGGTGTTTTCTACGTCAGAGTGATTCCCGGCCTGTCGAGCGCGCGCACCGAGCCGCCGGCCGCCGAGACCATTCTCGCGACATGGTTGCTGCATCAGAGCGTTCCCTTTGGCGCCAAAATCAGCGTCGATCCAGCGGCTGATCCTTCCGACGTCGCCGCTGGAAAAGACCTATTCAAGGAGAAGTGCGAAACCTGCCACGGTTATGACGGCGGCGGCAAAACCCCGATCGGTTCCAATCAATTCCCGCGCGTGCCTACATTGCGCTCGCCGGCCATCGCGGCAACTTCTGACGGAGAACTGTTTTACCACATCCGCAACGGTATCCGTAACACCGGCATGCCGGCCTGGAATCTGCCGGACCAAAAAATCTGGCAGCTCTTAAGCTTCATCCGGCATTTGCCGGAGGTGGCGGCGATGACGCCTGAGGCAGCCGCCGCGCTTTCGCCCGCCGTTCCTATGACAATGCCGCCCGATCACGGACATTATGTCGGATCGGCTGCCTGCAAGGGATGCCACGAGGAGGTCTATGCACGCTGGAGCAAGACGCGCATGGCCAATGTCGTCCGCGATCCCCGCGAACATCCCGACGCCATCATCCCCGACCTCTCACAGCCCAATCCGGTTTTTAGTTTTACCAAGGGCGACGTCGCCCTCGTTTACGGCAGCCGGTGGAAGCAGCGCTACTTCAAGAAAGTCGGCGACGATTATTTCCCGTTCCCTGTCCAATGGGATGTCTTCCATAAAAAATGGAGCAAGTATTTCGTCCCCAATGGCGCCGATTGGTGGGCGCCCCTGTATCCGCCGGACAATTTCCAGCGCCCAACGGGGCCGCTTTGTGATGGCTGCCATTCCGTGAACTACGACATCAACACCAAGACCGTCGCCGAGTGGAATGTCGGCTGCGAGAGATGTCACGGCCCGGGCGAGGCGCATGTCAAAAAGCCGGTTCGCGACACCATTCTCAATCCCGCTCGCTTCGATTACGTGCACGCCAGCGACACCTGTATCCAGTGCCATTCGCAAGGCCAGCCGCTCACGAACCCAATCGAAGGCAAGTATTACGATTGGCCGGTTGGCTTTGACGTCGGCAAAAACCTAAGGGATTACTGGAAGCTCGAAGAACACAAGCTCGGAGAAACCACCTTCACCCATTTTCCGGATGGCACCGCGCACAAGAACCGGATGCAGGGTAACGATTTCGTCCAAAGCCTGATGTATGCGCGCGGCGTCACCTGTTTCAGCTGCCACGATCCGCATGGCAGCGATAACGTCGCCATGCTGCGCAAGCCCGGCAACGCGCTGTGTCTCGACTGCCATGGCCCCAATGCCCAACCGGGGCCACACGCCGCCTCAATCGAAGAACATACCCATCACAAAGCGCGCAGTCCGGGCAACGAGTGCATCGCCTGCCATATGCCGAAAATCGAGGAGACGATCTCCGACCAGAAGGTTCGAAGTCATACGTTCCATTTCGTCACGCCGAGCGAAACGGATGCGTTGAAGATTCCAAATGCTTGTAACGTCTGCCATATGGACAAATCCACCGAATGGGCGAAGACTACGCTGGAGTCATGGCCGGATCGCTCGCCCTGGCGGATGTCGCGGTGACACAAGATGGCCTCCTCGAAGCAGAATCGTGTCAGGACTCTGGATCGTCGGCTGGCCGGCCTCGGCTGCGTGGGTGTGGTGGTGATTTGTCTCTTCCCACGGCCGGCCGCAGCCTACCGGCCTTTCGATGGCACCGATGCGGCCGTGGCTAATCTGAACGAAGTCGAGATCGAGTTGCAACCGGTCGGCCGGCTACAGACAGGATCGCAATCGAGCTTGATCGCGCCGGCGGTGGTTTACAATTACGGGTTCGCCGAACGCTGGGAAATAGTCTTGCAGACCGAGGTCGATAGCCCGCCGGGCAGTTCGAGCAGTTTCGCCGCCTCGGGTGCCTTCCTCAAATACGTGGTGCAGCCCGGCGTTCTCCAAGGCAAAAACGGCATCAGCATCGCCATGGAATTTGGGCCACTCTTGCCCGGCATCAACAACGATCCCGGGGTAGGGTTTAGCTGGGCCGGTATCGTGTCTCAACGGTGGGACTGGGGAACCGCACATTTCAATGTCGAGACCAACCTGACCCGCGATCAGAATGCCGAGGCGTTCCTCGATCTCATCCTCGAAGGACCGTCGACATGGAAGGTTCGTCCGGTTTTGGAGATGTTTTACGACAAGGTTTGGACGCAGAGCGAGAGCCGTTCGCTCCTCATCGGGGCCATCTGGCAAGTTAAGGACGACCTCAGTTTCGATGCCGCGTATCGCTATGCGTTGGTCGATGCACACCCCGTGAACGAAATTCGCGCGGGACTGACCTTCGCGTTCAACGTCGAAAGCGACAAGGCGCCGGTTGGGCTCGGCGCGTCGTTTGGCAATTGGGGCCTTTCGCGCTGATCCGACTGTCATGGCTTTTGTGCCGCGTAGCAGGCGTATTCCGAATTGACGTTTGAGGGAAAGGCCGGAAAAGAAGTTATGGAGAGGGCTGCCTTCGCGGGGCAATGTTCATTTTTGACCGATTAATTTCCATTCGACGTGATCTCTTTCACATTGGCGCATGGCGACGCGTGATAGTCATCACAACAAACTAATTCAGCGGGAGTGGGGGCCAAAAGGAAAGTCATTTTCACGCGATCAGGAAGGTGTCCCATGCAAAAGCCCTTCGCTTATTCACCGGTGCATAGAATTGTTCAGAACTTTATTTTAACCAGAACGCAAATTTCGATCATCGCATTCGCTGGCGCAATCCTGCTGTTCATGATCGGTTGCGCACTCCTCAACGCGCGATACGGCAGCAGCGATTCCTTCGCGCGTAGTTCTCCTTCGCCATCCAGCGAGCTTTCAACCGGAATGCCGCTCCCGTAGCGGGCGGCACGCCGGATCGATTCCCGTTCGTCCGCTGCTGGTTTGCGGCGCTGACAACCGGCGCTTTCCGAGGAAGGAGATGGCTCGCCATGAGCAACATCATCCTGTTGTTCTTGTGCATGTTGATCGGGGTAGCGCTACGGCGCTATGGGCGTGTCCCCGACAATGCCCATCTGGCGATCAACGGCTTTATCG
>JAJYAH010000226.1 GCA_021779635.1 Pseudomonadota bacterium
CGGCATCGATCCTCACATCTGGGAACAGGTGTTCAACTCGCAGGCCGGCGGTATTCTCGGCATGTTCAACATGTTCGCCGGCGGCGGCATTCACCGCATGGCGATCTTCGCGCTGAACATCATGCCGTATATCTCGGCCTCGATCATCGTCCAGCTTCTGACCACGGTCTCGCCGCAGCTCGAAGCGCTGAAGAAGGAAGGCGAGGCCGGCCGCAAGACGATGAACCAGTACACCCGTTATCTCACGGTGATCCTGGCCGCGTTCCAATCCTACGGCATCGCGGTCGGGCTCGAGGGTGCCGGCAATGTCGTCGCCGATCCCGGCATGTTCTTCCGCCTTTCGACCGCGATCACGCTGACCGGCGGCACCATGTTCCTGATGTGGCTCGGCGAGCAGATCACCTCGCGCGGCATCGGCAACGGCATCTCGCTGATCATCCTGTCCGGCATCGTCGCCGAGCTGCCCTCGGCGCTCGCCAATATGCTGGAACTCGGCCGGCAGGGCGCGCTGTCCACCGGACTCATTCTGATCGTCATCATCATGGCGGTCGCGGTGATCGCCTTCATCGTGTTCATGGAGCGCGCGCAGCGGCGGCTTTTGATTCAGTATCCCAAGCGCCAGGTCGGCAACAAGATGTTCGAGGGCCAGTCCTCGCATCTGCCGCTCAAGCTGAATACCTCCGGCGTGATTCCCCCGATCTTCGCGTCCTCGCTGCTGCTGCTGCCGACCACGGTGGCGAATTTCAACGCCGGCAGGGGCCCGGAGTGGTTTCAGTGGGTTACGACGCAGCTCGGCCATGGCCGGCCGCTGTTCCTGATTCTCTATCTGGCGCTGATCGTGTTCTTCGCGTTCTTCTATACCGCGATCGTGTTCAACCCGACCGAGACCGCCGACAATCTGAAAAAGCATGGCGGTTTCATTCCGGGCATTCGCCCCGGCGAGCGCACTGCCGAATACATCGATTATGTGCTTTCGCGCATCACGGTGCTGGGCGCGATTTACCTCGCCATTGTCTGCCTGATTCCCGAAATTCTGATTTCCTACGCCTCGGTGCCGTTTTACTTTGGCGGCACCTCGCTCCTGATCGTCGTCAGCGTGACGATGGATACGGTGGCGCAGGTTCAGGGTTATCTCCTGGCCCACCAGTATGAAGGGCTGATCAGGAAGTCGAAGTTGAGGGGGCGTCGCCGCTGACGCTGGAGCCGGCGCGCGGGCGTCGCTTCGCCATCGGCGTGGGGCTGGATTTTTGCAACGAAAGGTGCGTGGCCAATCGCGCACCTAGCCGGGGGGCATACATTCATGAGGCTGATTCTTCTGGGACCGCCGGGGTCGGGCAAGGGAACGCAGGCCCAGCGGCTGGTGCACAAGCACGGCATTGTCCAGCTCTCCACCGGGGAAATGCTGCGCGCCGCGGTGGCGGCTCAGACGCCGATTGGCATCCAGGCCCAGGGCATCATGGCGAGCGGCGGACTGGTGCCGGACGAAATCGTGATCCAAATCATTTCCGACCGCATGGATCAGCCGGATGCGGCAAAGGGTTTCATTCTTGACGGTTTTCCGCGCACGGTGCCGCAGGCCGAGGCGCTGGACGAGCTCTTGAAGAAGAAGCACATCAAGCTCGACGCCGTGGTCGAGCTTCGCGTCAACGAAAGCGCGTTGCTACAGCGGGTTGAAACCCGGGTCGCGGAAATGCGGGCGCGCGGCGAGGAGGTGCGGATCGACGACACCCCGGAAGTGCTGACGAAGCGGCTGGCGAGCTACCGTTCGCTGACCGAGCCGCTGATTCATTATTACTCGGAACGGCGCAAGCTGCTGACCGTCGATGGCATGATGACCATCGAACACGTCACGCGGGAAATTAACCGCATCCTGGCAGCGATCGGGGCCGTGGAGGCCAAAGCCGCCAAAAAGGCCGCCAAGGCCGCCGCTGGAAGGGCGTCCAAACCGGCGAGCAAACGCGCTGGAGCTTCCCGGAAGACCGCGAGGAAGACGGTCAAGACCGCCCGCAAGGCCGGCAAATCGGCTGCCAAGGCGGTGAAAAAGCCGTCCCGGAAGGTTCCGGCGAGTTCCAGGGTCCGTGCCGTCGGGAAGGTCGGGAAAAGCGTCAAAAAGGTCACGAAAAAGCGAGCTAAAGCATAGAGACGGTTGACGAAACGAAGTTGAATCCTTTAATAAGACCCGTATCCAGTCGGATAGTTTTCAGACGATGCCGGGCCCCGGGGAATCCAAGGGGAAGGGCGTCGTGTTCGCGTTTGCGGACACCTGCCCGAAACAGCTAAAACCAGCCGGTCCGCGAGGGATCGGCGACAGGAGAGAAGTCCGTGGCCCGTATTGCCGGCGTGAATATTCCGACCAACAAGCGCGTCCTGATCGCGCTCCAGTACATCCATGGTATCGGCCAGAAGAATGCCGCCGAGATCATGGAGAAGGTAAAGATTCCCGATGACCGCCGTGTGTCGCAACTGAGCGACCAGGAAGTGCTGCAAATCCGCGAAGTCATCGACCGCGATTATCTGGTCGAAGGCGATTTGCGCCGCGAGACCGGCATGAACATCAAGCGTCTGATGGACCTCGGCTGCTATCGCGGCCTGCGTCATCGCCGCGGCTTGCCCGTGCGTGGTCAGCGCACCCATACCAACGCGCGCACGCGCAAGGGGCCGGCCAAGTCCATCGCCGGCAAGAAGAAGTAAGCGAGCGAATAGCCAATAGAGAGTGGCGAATCGTTTCCATTCGCTACTCGCCATTCGCTACTGGCATTTTAGGTGTAGCCGCTGGCATTACGGCGGCGTTGAGACCGTAGGAAAGGTTGATAATGGGCAAGGAAGCCACACGCGTCCGTCGCCGTGAGCGCAAGAACATTGCATCCGGAGTCGCGCACGTGAATTCGTCGTTTAACAATACCACCATCACCATCACCGACGCGCAGGGCAACACCATTGCCTGGTCGTCGGCGGGTACGATGGGCTTCAAGGGTTCGCGCAAGTCGACCCCCTATGCCGCGCAGGTCGCGGCCGAGGACGTCTCCAAGAAGGCGCAGGAACACGGCATGCGCACGCTGGAGGTCGAAGTGGCCGGTCCGGGTTCGGGCCGCGAGTCGGCGCTTCGCGCGCTGCAGGCTGCGGGCTTCACCGTCACCTCGATCCGCGACGTGACGACGATCCCCCACAATGGCTGCCGTCCGCGCAAGCGCCGGCGGGTTTGATTTTTTTCGACCGCGGGCGGCCCGGCCGCCTGCGATGACTATTGCGATGTATGTGACGCGGACAGATCCGCGATCTCCAACGCCAGTGATTTGGACGTCAAATCGACTGGCCAATGGGTGAAACAGTGACGATCCAGAAAAATTGGCAAGAACTTATCAGGCCGAACAAGCTCCATGTAACTCCGGGCACGGACCCGACCCGTTTTGCAACCCTGGTCGCCGAACCGCTCGAGCGCGGCTTTGGTCAGACCCTCGGCAATGCGCTGCGCCGCATCCTGCTGTCGTCGCTGCAGGGTGCTGCGGTGCAGTCGGTGCACATTGACGGCGTGCTGCACGAATTCTCCTCGATCGCGGGCGTTCGCGAGGACGTCACCGACATCGTGCTGAACATCAAGGATATCTCGATCAAGATGCAGGGCGAAGGCCCCAAGCGCATGGTCGTGAAGAAGCAGGGCCCGGGCGCCGTAACCGCCGGCGACATCCAGACCGTCGGCGATGTCACCGTGCTCAATCCGGACCTGCAGATCTGCACCCTGGACGAGGGCGCGGAAATCCGCATGGAGTTCACGGTCGCCGCCGGCAAGGGCTACGTCGCCGCCGAGCGCAACCGTCCCGAAGACGCGCCGATCGGCCTGATCCCGGTCGACAGCCTGTTCTCTCCGGTGCGCAAGGTTTCCTACAAGGTCGAGAATACCCGCGAGGGCCAGATCCTCGATTACGACAAGCTGACCATGACCATCGAGACCAACGGCGCGATCAGCCCGGATGACGCGGTGGCCTATGCCGCGCGGATCCTGCAGGATCAGCTCAACGTGTTCGTCAACTTCGAAGAGCCGCGCAAGGAAGTCACCCAGGAGGTCATTCCCGATCTCGCCTTCAACCCGGCCTTCCTCAAGAAGGTCGACGAGCTCGAATTGTCGGTGCGTTCGGCGAACTGCCTGAAGAACGACAACATCGTCTACATCGGCGACCTCGTGCAGAAGTCGGAAGCGGAAATGCTCCGTACCCCGAACTTCGGCCGCAAGTCGCTGAACGAGATCAAGGAAGTGCTGGCCCAGATGGGGCTTCATCTTGGCATGGAAGTGCCGGGCTGGCCGCCGGAGAATATCGACGAGCTCGCCAAGCGCTTCGAAGACCACTACTGAGCGAATCGCGAATGGGGCGTAGCGAATGGTTCTATTCGCTGTTTCGCCACTCGCCATTCGCTATCTTGGGCGAACGCAGGCGGCCCACCTGAGCAACGTGTCCGACGAGCCGTCGCGACCGAACAAGTATTGAGGAATATACCATGCGTCACGGCAAGGTTCATCGGAAGCTCAACCGCACCGCCGAGCATCGGCGCGCGATGTTCGCCAATATGGCTGCTGCGTTGATCAAGCACGAGCAGATCGTCACCACGCTGCCGAAGGCCAAGGAGCTGCGCCCCATCGTGGAGAAGCTGGTCACGCTCGGCAAGAAGGGCGGTCTCGCCATGCGCCGTCAGGCGATCAGCGAGATGCGCGACCAGGATCAGGTTCGCAAGCTGTTCGATGTGCTCGCCACCCGCTACAAGGACCGGCACGGCGGCTATACCCGCATCATCAAGGCCGGCTTTCGCTATGGCGACAACGCGCCGATGGCGGTGATCGAATTCGTCGACCGCGATGTCGATGCCAAGGGCCTCGATTCCGGCCCGGTGCAGGAAAAGGCCGCTGACGCGGCCTGACGATCGTCGAGCTATCCTGCGAGAAGCGGCGCCTGGTGCGCCGCTTTTTTATTGGGCCCAGGCGCTTTTTATTGAACCCATGCCATGCGCCGACTGCGATTGCAGTTACGCGCGCCGCTCCCGATATCCCTGTCATCGCTATAGAGCCTTCCGTTCCGATTGAAATCGGAACGCAAGGCTCTATTTCCTTGTTTTGACGCGTTTTCTTCACGCGAACCGGCGCCCACTTCGCTGGAAAACGCTCTAATGGAGACATCACATGAAAATCGATCTTTCGGGAAAGACCGCCCTGGTGACGGGCTCGACCACCGGCATTGGTCATGCGATCGCCAGGGGCCTCGCCGCGGCGGGCGCGACCGTCACGGTCAATGGCCGCACCCAGGCCAAGGTCGACGCCGCGATTGCTTCGGTGACCAAGGCCGTGCCCGGAGCCAAGATCCGGGGCGTCGCCGCCGATGTCTCGACGGTGGTCGGATGCAAGACGGTGATGATGGTGCTGCCGGATGTCGATATCCTGATCAACAATGCCGGGATTTTCGAACCCAAGGGGTTCTTCGATATCCCCGACGACGACTGGACGCGCTTCTTCGAGGTCAACGTGATGTCGGGCGTGCGCCTGTCACGCGCCTACCTGCCGGGGATGCTGAAGCGCAACTGGGGTCGCATCGTCTTCATCTCCTCGGAATCTGCACTGAACATCCCGAAGGAAATGATTCATTACGGCGTCTCCAAGACCGCGCAGCTTGCGGTGTCGCGGGGCCTTGCCGAGATGACGCGCGGCACCGCCGTAACCGTCAATTCGGTGCTGCCGGGACCGACGATGTCGGAGGGCGTGGAAACCTTCGTGAAGGGTCTCGCCAGGCAAAACGGCCAGTCGGTTGAGGAGGCGGCCTCGGTATTCGTCAAGCAATTTCGTCCGACCTCGCTGCTGCAACGCTTTGCCACCGTCGAGGAGATTGCCAATATGGTGGTCTATGTCTCCTCGAAGGAGGCTTCGGCGACCAACGGCGCAGCCCTTCGCGTCGAGGGCGGCATCGTCCAGACCATCGCCTGAGGCACGGGATCAGTTAGATGACGGACGTCCATATGCGTCGAGCGATCGAGCTTTCCTGCGAATCCGTACAACAGGGAGGCGGTCCATTTGGAGCCGTCGTCGTCCTGGACGGTCGCGTGCTTGGGGAAGGAACAAACCGGGTCGTGCCGGACGGTGACCCGACCGCACACGCCGAAATCAACGCGATCCGAAGCGCGTGCCGGTCGCAAGGCGGCCATTCGTTGCAAGGAGCTATCATCTATACGAGCTGTGAGCCTTGCCCGATGTGCCTCGGCGCCATTTGGTGGGCGAGGATATCTCGCATCGTCTTCGCCAATAGCCGCGACGCTGCTGCAGATATCGGCTTTGACGATGCCGCACTCTACCGGGAGGCAAGCGCGCCTCTCGAAGATCGAAAAATAAGGATCGAGCAAAGCGGCGATGTCGACGCGAAAGAAGTATTCGAGGCATGGACGCGAAAGGCCGACAAAGTCTCGTATTGAATGATTTTGGCGGGAGGGTGTGCGTGCTCTTGGCGATGAAGCCGGAGCGTGATGAGATCGAGTTGGTATTAGTGACGATGACGGAAACGCGCTCTCCGCTTGCGGGGGAGGGTTGGGGTGGGGGGCGCCTCCGCACGACACGCTCGTCGAGGGGATGGGCTTTCCCCCACCCGCCGCGCCTCGCGCGGCGACCTCCCCCGCAAGCGGGAGAGGTAAAGCAAAGCCTTTTGATCGTGTCGCCGCCTCTCTACCACCCCTCCAGCACGATCTTGCCGCGTGACTTGCCGGATTCCAGCAAGGCGTGGGCGCGTCTGAGATTGGCGGCGTTGATCGTCCCGAACGTCTGATCGAGCGTGGTGCGCAATACGCCCTTGTCGATGAGGTCGGCGACATCATTGAGCAGCATGTGCTGGCCGATCATGTCCGGCGTCTGGAACGACGAACGCGTGAACATCGACTCCCAGTTGATCGAAATGGCTTTGCCCTTGAAGGCGCTGACGTTGAATTCCGGGGGATCGTCGATCAAT
Organism: Pseudomonadota bacterium; assembly: GCA_021779635.1. The sequence goes on from JAJYAH010000226.1 coordinate 6,972, forward strand.
CCGAACTTCCCTTGCGGCGCCATGAAGTCCGCGATCGCCTTGTAGTGCTGGTCGGTGAAGGTGAGGCTTGCGACCAGCGCCACCGGAGGCACTTTCAGTTTCTCGATCTGCTCCTTCATCGGCTTGCCGTGATCGATCACCGCATGGGCGCCGAGATCGAGACACCATTTTTGCGATTCCGGGCGGGTTGCCGTGGCGATCACCGTGAGGCCGGTGAGGCGGCGGGCGATCTGGATCAGGATCGAGCCGACCCCGCCGGCGCCCCCGGTAATCAGCAGCGTGCGCGGATCGACGCTCTTGCCGGGCACGGCGCCGAGACGGTCGAACAACAACTCCCAGGCCGTGATCGACGTCAGCGGCAGTGCCGCGGCTTGCGCGAATGAAAGGCTTTTCGGCTTGCGGCCGACGATGCGTTCGTCGACCAGATGAAATTCCGAATTGGTGCCCTGGCGCTGGATCGAGCCGGCATAGAAGACTTCATCGCCGGCCTTGAAGAGGGTGACGTCGGGACCGACCGCATCGACGATGCCCGCGGCATCGTATCCGAGGATCTTGGTCTCGCCTTCGGGCGGTGCCGCACGCTTGCGCACCTTGTAATCGACCGGATTGGCCGAAATCGCCTTCACCGCGACGCGGAGATCGCGGCCGCGCGGTTCGGGTTTGGCGGTCTCAAAATCGATCAGCGCCTCGGCGGTTTCGATCGGCAGAGATTTTTTGTATCCGACGGCCTTCATGCTCATGGTCTCCATCTGCTGGTGCAATCGCACGAATTCTTTGTTTGACGCGTTTTCTTCCCGCGAACCGGAACCCACCCCGCATCAAGTGCGGGGCAGGCTTTCGCTCGAAAACGCTCCCAGTGTAATTGTCGCGCTGGCGCGAATTTGGCAAGTACTGTAAATTCAGGGATATAGTCCCTGTTTGGATACTATTGGGAAAACTTGAGATGAAACGACGTGATTTCGCGCGGCGGCCCGGCTGCGCGGTCGAGGCGACCCTCGATCTGATCGACGGCAAATGGAAAGGTGTCATCCTCTACCACCTGCAGGATGGTACCCAGCGCTTCGGCGAGTTGCGGCGGCGGATGCCCGGCATCACCCAGCGGATGCTGACCAAGCAGCTCCGCGCGCTCGAGGAAGACAGGCTCGTGATCCGGAAGGTCTATGCGGAGGTGCCGCCGCGGGTCGAATACCGGCTGTCGGAGGTCGGCGAGAGCTTGCGCCCGGTCATCGACACCCTCAAGGCCTGGGGCGAGGGCCATCAGGAGAGGCTGTCCTGCGGACCCGAACCGGAGACCATCAAAGCGCCCAATCGCGCGGCGTAACCTTGGATATTGCGTCCGGGTTTCCCTTCTCTCGACGCAACCTGCCGCCTATATCTGAGCCCATCATTTTCAGGATTTTCCGCATGACGTTGATTCGTTCCCTGGCCGCGCTGTTGCTTTCGGCTGCGGTCGCAGCACCGGTGCTGGCGCAGGATCGGCGCGTGCCGGTATCGCCGGCCGAGATACGGCTTTCCTACGCGCCGATCGTGCAGCATGTGCAACCGGCGGTGGTCAACGTCTATGCCGCCAAGGTGGTGCAGAACCGCAATCCGCTGCTCGACGATCCGATCTTTCGCCGGTTCTTCGGCGTGCCCGGCCAGCAGCCGGAACAGATGCAGCGTTCGCTGGGCTCGGGGGTGATGGTGGATCCTTCCGGCCTGGTCGTGACCAACAATCACGTCATCGAAGGTGCCGATCAGGTCAAGGTATCGCTATCCGACAAGCGGGAATTTGAGGCCGAAATCGTTCTCAAGGATAGCCGCAGCGATCTCGCGGTCTTGCGGCTGAAGGATTCCCACGAGAAGTTCCCGACACTGGATTTTGCGAATTCTGATGAGCTGATGGTGGGTGACGTCGTGCTGGCGATCGGCAATCCCTTCGGGGTCGGGCAGACCGTGACGCACGGAATCATTTCGGCGCTGGCGCGCACCCAGGTCGGCATCACCGACTACCAGTTCTTCATTCAGACCGATGCCGCGATCAATCCCGGCAATTCGGGCGGCGCGCTGGTCGACATGACCGGCAA
>JAJYAH010000227.1 GCA_021779635.1 Pseudomonadota bacterium
CTGTGCGGGGCCGATTCACGTCGACCTCCATGCGCAAGGCGACGATCTTGCATTGTCGATTGCCGATGACGGCGTCGGCCTCAACGTCAAGACCGACCCGCGCTCCACCGGCATGGGGCAGCGTATCGTCACCGCCATGGCCTCTAAACTCGAGGCCAGCGTCGAGCGCGATCCGGCCCATGCCGGCACCCGGATCGTGCTGCGGTTCCGCCGCGCCAGCCTGCCCGCCACCAAGCCCGCGAGCGCTGCCGGATAGACCGCCGGTCAGATCGTTTCAGGCTTCGGTGAAACGTCGCTCCGTCGCGGCGTGTTAGTCCGGTTACTTGCAACAGCGAGGTGACCGAGATGAATCCCAACCACACCACCGACAATGAAGCCATCCGCGCCGCCGAGCGCATCTATCGCGAATGGGACGAGGCACTCGGGCGCAAGGACATCGATGCCGCGTTAAAGCTCTATGCTCCGGACGCCGTTCTGGAGAGCCCGCTGGTCCGCCATTTGCTCGGCGGTGCCGAAGGGATTGTGCGCGGCCGTGATAACCTCCGGCATTTCGTCGAAATGGTTTTCGCCCGCACGCCGCCGTTGCGGCAACGCCACCGCCAGGGCTTTTTTACCGACGGCAAAAGGCTGATCTGGGAATATCCGCGCATGACGCCGGACGGGCAGCAAATGGATCTCGTGGAGGCGATGGATCTTGCTAACGGGTTTATTCAGCGCCATTGCGTGTATTGGGGCTGGCTCGGCGTCAAGGTTCTTGAAGACGACAGCTATCGACCCATCTGACGGAAAAGGAGTCCTTGATGGCCGTTCAAGCCGGTTTCGCCAGGATTGCCGCACTGCTGGCCGATCCGGCACGCGAGGCCATGCTTGTTGCGCTCGCCGATGGCCGCGCGCTGCCGGCCGGCGAACTCGCGAAGGCCGCCGGCATCACGCCGCAAAGCGCCAGCGGCCATCTGCGGAAAATGGTCGAGGGCGGAATCGTATCGGTTTGGTCGCAGGGACGGTTCCGCTATTTCCGGCTCGCGAATGAGCAGGTCGGCGCCGTCCTGGAAACCCTTGCCAACGCCGTTACACAGGCGAGGTCGCCCCACAGGGCAGGCGTCCGAACATTACCCGAGCATCTGCTGACGGCGCGGTGCTGCTATACCCATATTGCCGGACGTCTTGGCGTAGCGCTGGCGGACGCTCTCGTCAGATGCGGTTATGCCACGATCGAGGGTGATCGCGCCGCACTGACCGGCCGGGGCGCGCGATGGGCCGAACTGACTGGCTTGCCGCCGAACACGTGGCGGGCCAGCGCCGACAACCTGCGACTCTGCCTCGACTGGACGGAACGGAGGTTTCACTTTGCCGGCCGCCTTCCAAACGCCATCCTTCGACATTTGCTCGAAACCGGATGCCTCGAGCGTGGTGACCAGCGATCGCTGATCGTCACCCGGTCCGGCAGGGTGTGGTTTGACAAATTGGGGGTGGACGCTCGCGGCCGGTCTCCGGTTGAGCGGCGTGCCTCCGCCCTGCTAGTCTCCGGCGCATGAACTCGCGCGACTCCGCCTCTTCCGCCATCACGCCCGAAGTGCTGCTGCGCGCCTATGCCTGCGGCATCTTCCCGATGGCCGAGAGCGCCGACGATCCGACGCTGTTCTGGGTCGAGCCGGAAATGCGCGGCGTGATTCCGCTGGAAGGCTTTCGTGTCTCGTCGCGGCTGGCGCGCACCGTGCGCTCCGACGCCTTCACCGTCACGGTCGATACGGCCTTCAAGGCGGTGATCGCCGGCTGCGCCGCGCCGCAGCCCGGCCGCGACGACACCTGGATCAACGCGCGCATCCGCGACCTCTATATCGGGCTGCACGAACTCGGACATGGCCACAGCGTCGAGGTCTGGCAGAAGGACGAACTGGTCGGCGGGCTTTACGGGGTCAGCCTCGGCCGGGCCTTTTTCGGCGAGAGCATGTTTCATCGCGCCCGCGACGCCTCGAAGGTGGCGCTGGTGCATCTGGTAGCGCGGCTGATCGCCGGCGGCTTTGCATTGCTCGACACGCAATATGTGACCGAGCATTTGCGCAGCTTCGGGGCCATCGAAATCCCGCGGCGGCGTTATCGCACGCTGCTCGACAAGGCGATCAGGGGCGAGGCGGATTTTGGGAAGCTGCCGGTCGCACTACCGCTCAGCGGCACCGAGGCGCTGCGGATCATCGCGGAGCGCGGCTGAACGCATCATCATTTTCCGGACGCGATGCGGCACGCCGGGCAGCGTCAGGCCACATCTCTACTGCCTGAAAAAGTCGAACAGGCCGGGTTGCTGCGGCGCGGGGCGCGGCGGCGGCGGCGGCAGTTGTGTCTGCTGCTGCGGCAATGGCGGCGGCGGGCGCGGGGCGGCCTGCTTGGGCGGCGCACGCTTCTGGACCTGCGGCGGTGGCGGCGGCGCAGGCTTCGGCGGATCGGGCTGTGCGCTGACGACAGTGGCATCGGGGCCTTTGCAGTCGGTCAGCCAGATGTCATAGATCGGATGTTCGACGCCGTGCAGACCGGGGCTTGCCGCGAACATCCAGCCCGAAAAGATCCGCTTCACCTCACCCTGCAACGTGATCTCGTCGACCTCGACGAAGGCATCGGTGTTGGCGGCCTCGGTTGCCGGGCGGGTGTAGCAGGCGTCGGTCTTGACGCGCAGCGCGCCGAACTGGACGGTCTCGCCGATATCCTCATCGAAGTTGATGATGCGCCCGGTGATCTTGTCGAGTCCGGAAAAACTCGCCTTCTTGTTGACGATCTTCTGCGCCGGCGGTTCGGAGACAACCTCGTCGCCCGGCTGCAGCGTCGGCGGCGATTGCGGCACGCCCTTGGGCTGGCGTTGCCCCGGCGGTAATCCCGGCGCGTTGGGACCGGGCGGCGCGACCGCGACGCCCTGGTTGGGCGGCGTCCCCGCGGCGGCCGGCGGCGTATTCTGCGGGATCACGGTGGTGCCGGGGGGCGGCGCCAACGGCTGCGATTGCACCGCTCCTGGTGGGGGGACGCCCTGCCCCGGCGGCAGCGGCCGATTGGGCGTCGGCAACAGACGGCCCTGCGGCAGTTCCGGCACGTCCTCTTCGTCGTCGGACGGAGCATTGCCGCGGGGAATGCTGCTGGGCGGACGCGGCGTGGGATCGGAAAAAATATTGCCGATCTGCGCGCGCGCGGGCGGCGCAAACGCGATCGTCGTGGCGGCCAGGAAAGCCGCAAAACCAGTCAGGACAATGGTTCGAAACATCTCGCGCGGCTTTAAAAAAGGCGAATCGGGCTGACGCCATTGTACATTTTATGAGCCGCCCACTGGCCTCCGGTTAACACGCCGAATACGGCGGGGAAAGGGCGACCTGCCGCCGCACCTAGCCAGCCCGCGCCACAAATGAAATAGTCGGCCCGCTCCAAGGGCGCGCCTTGCGCGCCGAACCATGAAATCCGGGACAACCGGACAAGCCCAAGGGAAACCCCACATGCCCGATCGAATTCGTCTGGATGGCAGGGTCGCCGTCGTCACCGGCGCGGCCGGCGTCATCGGCACCGCGGCCTTGCGGCTGTTGGCCGAGCGCGGCGCGCGCATCGTCGCCGTCGACCGCAAGCAGCAGGACCTGCAGGCCGCGATCAGGGATTTGCCGGCGTCGGCGCAGGCGCTGGCCGTCACCGCCGACGTCACCCGTGAGGACGAGGTCGCCGAATATGTCCGCGCCGCCGTCGACAAGTTCGGCACCATCGACGCGTTCTACAACAATGCCGGCATCGAGGGCGACGTCGCGCCGATCACGAAATACTCGCTGGAGAGTTTTCGCCGCGTGCTCGACGTCAATGTGGTCGGGGTCTTCCTCGGCATGAAACACGTGCTGCCGGTGATGCTCAAACAGGACAAGGGCAGCATCATCAACACCGCGTCGATCGCCGGCCTGATCGGCTCACCTGATATCGCGGTCTACAGCGCCAGCAAGCACGCCGTGATCGGGCTGACCAAAAGCGCCGCGCAGGAATGCGCCAGGACCGGCGTGCGCGTGAACTGCGTGTGCCCCGGCCTGATCGACAGCCGGATGCTGAGTGCAATCCTCGACGGCCGCCATCCCGGCAGTCCGCCGGTCCCCAATGAGCGGATCGTGGAGCGGATTCCGGCGCGCCGGCTCGGACTTGCGTCGGAAGTCGCCGCCATCGTCGCGTTCCTCGCCTCTGATGACGCGAGCTACGTCTCTGGCTCGGCCTACACCGTCGACGGTGGAAGAACCGCGGCTTAAAGTCGATCGTCGCAAGACGAGCAAAGTCGGAATCCAGAAATGATCTGCGCGAGATTCCCGGTTCGCGCTAACGCGCCCCCCGGAATGACCGGGTTAAAGTTCTAACATCAAGAGGACCTCATCATGCCCGTGACCCTCGATCCCGATGCCGCTGCCGTGTTCAAGGCGTTCCAGGAAGCCGGCAGGCCGCCTTACGAATCGGTTTCGCCGGCCGAGGCGCGCGAGTTCTATTTGCAGGCGCGCTTCGTCAGCAATCCCGAACCGCCGGAACTCAAATCGATCGAGCCGCTCGCGATCCCCTCACCCGGCGGATCAATCCCCGCGCGCGTCTACACGCCGACCAAACTCCGGAAAGCCAACGACCTCGCGCCGTGCCTGGTGTTCCTTCATGGCGGCGGCTGGGTAATCGGCAATCTCGATTCCCATGACGTGGTGTGCCGCAAGCTAGCCGATGAGGGGCAGTTGATCGTGATCTCGGTCGATTACCGGCTGGCGCCCGAGCACAAATTTCCCGCCGCCGTCGACGACGCGGTGGCAGCGACGACATGGATCGCCGGCAACGCCAAACAGCTCGGCATCGACGCATCGCGGCTGACGGTCGGCGGCGACAGCGCCGGCGGCAATCTGGCCGCGGTGGTGGCGATATCAGCGCGCGATGGCAATGGTCCTGCGATCGCGGGCCAGGTGCTGATCTATCCGGCCGTCGACTTTGCGATGAAGCATCCCTCGCACAGCGAGCCCGAGACCAGCGTCCTGCTGACGCACACCGTCATCAAATGGTTTAGCGGTCATTATCTGAACCATGCGGCTGACGGCGACGACTGGCGCGCCTCGCCGGCGCGCGCCACGACTCTCGCCGGGCTGCCGCCGGCCTACGTCCTGACCGCCGGCGCGGATCCGTTGCGCGACGAAGGCGACGAATATGCAAAGTGCCTCAAGGAAGCCGGCGTGGCCGTGACCTACCGGCATTTTCCGGGCCAGTTCCACGGCTTCTTCACCATGGGCAAGTTGCTGCCGCAGGCCAATGTCGCCGCCAGCGATATCGGCGCGTGGCTGCGGGCGTTGAATTAGGCTATCCCTTTCGGCGGATGGGAATGCAGCCAATTGGAAACGTCGGCCTCCATTGAGATCGCCAAGCATACGCTGCTGGCGTTCGGACTCATTCTGGCGATCGGCACCCTCGCCGCACTGCTGGCGCAGAAGATCCGGGTTCCCGATGTCGCGCTGTTCCTGATCGCCGGCATCGCAATCGGCCCGCAGGCGCTGGACCTCGTCCAGATCAAGGCGGATTCGGCGCTGAACCAGATCATCCTGCTGTTCGGCGCCAGCTACATCTTGTTCGACGGCGGCGCTTCGCTGCGAATAGAGGTCCTGAAGAAGGTCTGGATCACCATCGTCGTCATCGCCACCGTCGGGGTGTTGATCACCGCCGGCATCATCGCCGTCGCCGCCCACATCATTCTGGGCGCCCCGCCGATCGTCGCGCTGCTGTTGGGCGCGACCATCGCCTCGACCGATCCGGCAACGCTGGTGCCGATCTTCCGTCAGGTCCGGATCAGGGATCGGGTGGCGCAAACCGTCACCAGCGAGTCCGCATTCAACGACCCGATGGCGGCGATCCTCACCTTCAGTGTGCTGGCGGTGGCGATGGGAAGCGACGAGTTTTCGGTGATGGGCGCGATCTCCGATCTGCTCAAGCAATCCGTGATCGGGATTGTCGCCGGCATCGCGCTCGGATACTTCGCCGCGCTGCTCGTCGCCCACGAGAGATGGGCTTTCCTCGCCGAATACGCGCCGGTCGTGACGCTGGTGGCGATGATCGGCGCCTATTTCGCCGCCGACGGCCTGCAGGCCAGCGGCTTCATGGCGGTTTTTGTGTTCGGCATCGTGCTCGGCAACAAGGAAGTATTCGGCTTCCGGATGGAGGCCGGCGAGGCACAGAAGCTCGACGAATATGTGCTGACCACCGCCTTCATCATGCGGCTGTTCATTTTCATCCTGCTCGGCGCCCAGGTCGATTTCACCTTGATGGGCGGATATGGGCTCGGCAGTGTTGCGGTCGTCAGCATCCTGATGCTGGTGGCGCGGCCGGCGACCGTGTTCTTGTGCGCGTTGCCGGATCGCCGCGCGCGCTGGAGCCTCCAGGAGCTGCTGTTCATGTGCTGGACGCGCGAGACCGGCGTCATTCCGGCCGCCCTCGCCGGCCTGCTGCTGGGCCTGAAGGCCCCCGGCGCGCAGATGATCGCGTCGGTCACCTTCGTCGCCATCCTGATGACGATCCTGATACAGGCCCCGACCACGCAATGGCTCGGACGCAAGCTCGGACTTCTGGAAATGGAAGACGAGGGCTGACAGCTATCCCGCGCGTCGATCTTTCAGGTCGAGACGAGCCCGCTCGGACCGCCGACCGCCATCGCAGCCATGGCCTTCGGAGCGCTTCGCCCATTCAAGGCCTGGCTGCCGGGGCCGGCGCCGCATCGACAAAGCCGATCACCGACTTGAGCCGGCCGTCATCGGCGATGATTCCGATGTCGGTTCCCTTGATATAAAGCGGCGCCTCCGCGGTTCCGCCTGCGACCCAGGAGAAGCGAACATATTGGTGATGCGCCTCGATACCGCTTGCGAGTGCAAGGCGATAACCCGGGTGAGTCTCTTGCGCCTTGGCGATCATGGCGTCGATCCCGCCGTGGCCCGCGCCCTGCCGCGCTCCGTCCACATAGGTTCCATCCTCCGACCATGTCTTGGCCACCAAGTCTCGCCGCCGCGTGGCGTCCTGCTCGTTCCACACGGACAGATAACGCACAACGATTTCATTCACATTGCTCATGGCTGTTTTCCTCGCTTCGATCATTTCGTTTGCGCCGATGTTCTCCGCTTCAACCGGCCGCGACGCTTCGGCTCCGACTTGAAGGCCTAACGCCAGCACGCCGACTGTCTTCAGCGCGGTTCGTCGATCCACTGCCATTGTGACCTCGCTTTGTCGTGTTACGCAGATCTGCTTTCCGCTATGTTGCGGCCTTGCGCTGACCAGCGCGGATTTGAGCGCGCGTTTCGCCGCAGCCGATTTCAGCGGCGACGCGCGCGAAGATCGGACGGCGCCAAAAGCCGACGACATCTGCGGTCACAGGCGTGGCCCGCGGCGCACAGGGCGCTTTCCAGTAATGTCTGAACGCCCCACCGACCATTTGCGACTCGGTTCTGCCAAGGCTGTGCTGGTCATTTGATTTTTCCTCTCGCGTGATGGGACGCTATATGCCGCATCAATCCGGCGCGGACGATTACGCGCGAGGTAATATTTTCGCCGAATGCACGAAATGAATCTCACGGCGCGGCATCGCCGGCATGCACCGGAACGCGAAATGCCGATTGGCGACAGATCGACAGCAGATCGCTGCAGTGAGGCAAATTACGAACTACGGTCACGGCGCCGGATTGCACCGGACCGCCATTCAATGCAGCTGGATCCGGCGTGCACCGGCGACCTCCTGATACAAGGCCGCATATTGGCTCGCCCGATTGCGCCACGATACATCGGTCGACATGCCGTCGAGCTGCAATCTGCGCCAGGCATGCTTGTCATGAAACGCGTTGCTGGCCTTGCGCAGGGCGCCGGCGAGATTTTCGGACGTGACCGGAGCAAACTTGAAGCCGGTCGCCGCACCACCGGCCATGTCGGCCTCTTCAACATCAACGACTGTGTCCGAAAGGCCACCGACCCCTGATACGATCGGGACGGCGCCGTATCTCAAGGCGCAAAGCTGGGTCAGACCGCAGGGTTCAAAGCGCGACGGCACCACCAGGGCATCCGCACCGGCCTGAATCAGATGGGCAAGCGCTTCGTCATAGCCGATAAGAACCGCTATCCGGCCCATATTCGCTTTCGCGACCGCTCGATACCGATCCTGAAGATCCTGATCTCCGCTCCCAAGCAAAACCAGCTGCATTCCTTCGTTCAGGATGGTGGGAGTGTTGTCAAGCAGAAGATCGAGTCCCTTCTGCCAGGACAGTCGGCTTATGACGCCAAGCAGTAGCGCATCGGCAGATGGATCGAGGCCAAGCCGCCGCTGCAGGGCAGCTTTGTTCACCGCTCGGGACTCCGGTTCTTTTGCGCTGAAGCGAGCAGCAATGTGCGGATCCGTTTCGGGGTTCCAGACGGAGATATCGACGCCGTTGAGGATACCGCTCAGGACCCGCGATCGTTCACGCAACAACCCGCCCAGTCCCATGCCCTCCTCGTCTCCCTGAATCTCGATCGCATAAGTCGGAGAGACCGTCGTGATGCGATCCGCAAATTGCAGGCCTGCCTTCAAGAAGCTGATCATTCCGTAATATTCGACGCCGTGAATCGTGAAGGATTGAGGCGGCAAGCCGAACGTATCGAGCATGTCATGCGGAAACTTGCCCTGATATGCGAGATTATGAACCGTCATCACGGTGCCGGGTCGCGGACCGTTGGCATAGTGCAAATAGGCAGCCGCGAGTCCCGCCTGCCAATCGTGGGCGTGCACGATATCAGGCACGAATGCCGGAATGGCGCCCAGGCCGATTTCAGCCGCCATCCGGGAAAGCGCCGCAAACCGCACACCGTTGTCGGGCCAATCCTTGCCGTCGGGCGTGACATAGGGATTGCCGGGCCGCGCGAAAAGATGTGGCGCATCGAGCACGAGCAGATCGAGGTTCTCGTGTGATCCGCTGAGCAGGCGGACCGGCCCGCCGTGGAAATGCCGCCAAT
>JAJYAH010000228.1 GCA_021779635.1 Pseudomonadota bacterium
ACTCATCGCCTCCATTTTCATCGCGCAGCGAAGCCTCTATCAGCATGTCGCCCGGGTGCGTTCGGCGTTCGCCGAAGGCGGCCTCGCCGGCGCCCGGAAGGCCGTCGCCATGATCGTCGGGCGCGATCCCGAACAACTGGATGAAGCCGGCGTATGTCGGGCGGCGATCGAATCCTGCGCCGAGAATTTTTCCGACGGGGTGGTGGCACCGGTGTTCTGGCTGGCGCTGCTGGGACTGCCTGGATTGATCGCCTACAAAGCGATCAACACCGCCGACTCCATGATCGGGCATCGCAGCGAGCGCCACGCGTCGTTTGGCTGGGCCGCGGCGCGACTTGATGATCTCGTCAATCTCGTTCCAGCGCGATTGTCGGCCTTGCTGCTTGCGGGCGCGGCGCCGATCGCCGGGGAGACGATCAGCGCCTCGTTGCGGGTGGTAAAGCGCGATGCCGCGAAGCATCGTTCGCCGAATGCCGGCTGGCCGGAAAGCGCGATGGCCGGCGCGCTGGGCGTGGCGCTGGCTGGACCGCGCCGCTACGCTACACATATGGTCGAAGATCCCTTTCTGAACGCCGAAGCGACCAGCCAGGCCGTGCCCGACGATATCGGGCGCGCGCTCGATCTTTACGCTGCGGCGTGCTTCATCGAAGCGGCCGGCTACGCCGCACTGGCATTGGTGGTCTGACGGCTGCGTGCGATGGTCAGAATAGCCTCGATATCCAGATGCGCTTCCAGATGATCGGCCAGCGCATCGAGCGCGGATTCGATTTCGATGGAGTAGGCGAGCGAAGATGCAATCCCGAGATTGGCGAGCCACGCTTTTCGAAAGGCGTCGCCGGTGAACAACCCGTGGACGTAGGTGCCCTGCACCCGTCCGTCGGCCGTGCTCGCGCCGTCGGGGCGCCCGTCGATCGTCAGCACCGGCCTTGCGCCATCGGGGCCTTCACTGTGGCCGAGGTGAATTTCATACCCCTCGATGGCGGTCCCGGTTGCGCAATGCGCGCCTTTGACCAGCCGGGTTGATTTGTCCGCGCTCATGACCGTGGAGATATCCAGCAACCCGAGGCCTTCCACCGTCGCGGCCGGGCCCTCGATGCCTTCCGGGTCGGCGATGGTCCGCCCCAGCATCTGATAGCCGCCGCAAATCCCAAGCACATGACCGCCACGGCGGACATGGGCCTTGATGTCGATGTCCCAGCCTTGCGCCCGCAGAAAGCCAAGATCGCCGATGGTGGATTTGCTGCCGGGCAGGATCACCACATCGGCATTCCCGGGAATTGCCTCGCCCGGCCGGACGAACACCAGTTTGACGCTCGCCTCCATGCCGAGCGGATCGAGGTCGTCGAAATTGGCAATGCGGGCCAATACGGGTACTGCGATCACGCGCGACGACGCCGACCGGTGGGCGCGGTCGAGATCGACGGCGTCTTCCGCCGGCAGCCACGCCGCCCGCGGCAGCCACGGCACCACACCGAGCGACGGCCAGCCCGTCAACCGCGTCACCGCGGCGAGACCAGGATCGAACAATCCGACATCGCCGCGAAACTTGTTGATGACAAACCCGCGGATGCGTGCGCGCTCGTCCGGCTCCAGGACCAGATGCGTGCCGGCAAGACTGGCGATCACGCCGCCGCGATCGATGTCGCCGGCCAGTATCACCGGCACGTCGGCGGCGCCAGCAAATCCCATATTGGCGATGTCGCCGGCGCGCAAATTGATCTCGGCGGGACTCCCCGCGCCTTCGACCAGAACAATATCGGCCTCGCGCGCGAGCCGCGCAAAACTGTCCAGCACCGCCGGCAGCAAGGCTGCCTTCTTGTCGAGATAATTCTTCGCCCGCAGCGTGCCCCAGCGCCTGCCCTGCACGATGACCTGCGAACCGCTGTCGGTTTCCGGCTTCAGCAGCACCGGATTCATGTGAACGCTCGGGATCATTCTTGCCGCGCGCGCCTGCACCGCCTGGGCGCGGCCGATCTCGCCGCCTTCCACCGCCACCGCCGCATTGTTCGACATGTTCTGCGGCTTGAACGGCGCCACTTTGATTCCGCGCCGCACCAGCGCGCGCGCCAGCCCCGCGACCAAGGTCGACTTGCCGGCATTCGAGCCGGTAGCCTGGATCATCAGCGCCGGCGTCGCGGACGTCATCAGAACTCGACGCCTTTCTGGGCCTTCACGCCCTGGCGGAACGGATGTTTGATCAGGGTCATTTCGGTGACAAGGTCGGCCATCTCGATCAAGGACGCATGCGCGTTGCGGCCGGTGACGACGACATGCTTGTCGGCCGGCTTCTCGTCGCGCAGAAAATTCACCACATCCTCGATTCGAAGATATTCGTAGCGCAGCACGATATTGAGCTCGTCGAGCAGCACCATGCGGTGACGCTCGTCGCGAATGAGTTCTTTCGCGCGCTCCCAGCCCGCGCTGGCGGCGGCGATATCGCGGGCGCGATCCTGCGTCTCCCAGGTAAAGCCTTCCCCCATGATGTGCAGCGTCACCAGTTCCGGAAATTTCGCCAGCACCCGCGCCTCGCCGGTGTCCCATGCCGGTGACTTGGTGAATTGCACGACGGCGACGGGATAGCCATGGCCGATGTGGCGGAACACCATGCCGAGCGCGGCGGAGGTCTTGCCCTTGCCGGTGCCGGTGTGGACGATCAACAGGCCCTTCTCGCCGGTTTTGGTGGCCATGATCTTGTCGCGCGCGGCCTTGTGCTTGCGCGCCTTGTCCCTGTGGCGGGCATTTTCCGCTGCTTCGTTCTCGGCTGAATTCCCGGTCATGCGATTTCCTTTTGGGCTTGCGGCAACAATTCAGCGATCAGGTAGGCGGCGCGATTGGAGCGCGGCGTCCACAGCCCGCGCCGGATCGCTTCGGCAAACCGCGCGGCGGTTTCGCGCAAGGCCGCCGGATTGGCCGCCGCCATGAAATCCCGCACGTGCTCGTCTTCCAGATAGGCCGCGAATAGCTGATCGAAATGATGGTTCGAGACCGCATCGGTGCTGGCGGCGAACCCGAACAGATAATCGACCGTGGCGGCGATCTCGAACGCTCCCTTGTAGCCGTGCCGCATCACGCCGGCGATCCATTTCGGATTGGCGGCGCGGCCACGCACCACGCGGGCGATTTCGTGCGATAATGGCCGTGCCAGCGGCGCCTCCGGCCGCGATGTATCGACATGGGCGATCCGCGGCGCTTTGCCGCGCAGGCTCTGCACGGTGGATGCAAGCCCACCCATGAACTGATAATAATCGTCCGAATCCAGAATATCGTGCTCGCGATTGTCCTGGCTTTGCGCGACGAGATCGATGGTCGCGAGCCGTTCGGCGAAATCGTCGCGCGCCGCCTCCCCTTGGGCCCCGCCGCCATAGGCATAACCGCTCCAGTCGAGATAGACGCCGGCGAGATCGCCGCGATCGTCCCAGCCGCCTTCGTCGATCAAGGCACCAAGGCCGGCACCATAAGCCCCCGGCTTCGAGCCGAACACGCGATGGGCCGCCTTCCGCTGCGCCGCCTCGCCGCTGATGCCATCGGCCTCGAGCGCGCGCCGCTTGGCCCGGACGTTGGCGGCAATCGGATTGGCGTCGTCGGGCTCGTCGAGTTCGGCGACGGCGCGGACCGCGCTGCCGATGATGTCCATCTGGGTCGGGAATGCGTCGCGAAACAATCCGGAGACGCGGAACGTGACGTCGATCCGCGGCCGCTTCAGTTCGGATAGCGGCGTGATGGCGAAGCCAGTGACACGCCCGGATGTTTCTTCCCACAGAGGCCGCGCGCCGATCAGCGCCAGCGCCTGCGCGACATCATCGCCGCCGGTGCGCATGTTGGCGGTGCCCCAGGCCGACAGTGCAATGGCACGCGGCCATTCGCCGGCCTCCTGCCAATAAGCTTCGACCAGGCGTTCGGCCGCCAGGCTTCCGATCCGCCAGGCCGATGGCGTCGGCACGGCGCGAACATCGACCGCGAAGAAATTGCGCCCGGTCGGCAAAACATCAGGCCGGCCGCGGGTTGGCGCCCCGGACGGACCGGGCCGCACGAAACGGCCATCAAGCCCTTGCAGCAAGGCCGTCATTTCAGCGTCGCCACAGGCGTCAATGGCCGGGCGCAATTTGGCGTCGATCCAGTCGAGCACGGCCTTGGTGCGCTCCCAGCCGGCATCGCAGGGTTGAACGCCCGACACCAGTCGAAGCGCCAGAAGTTCGATCCGCTCCACGGTATCGCCCACCGTACGCCACGCGGCGGCGCTGACCTCCGACAGAATGGCAGGGCGAGGTCCGTTGAAAGAGGCGGCAAGGTCCCGCGTCAACGGATCGAAATCAGCGAGGCCCAGATCGAGCGCCAGTGCACGATGCAGCGAGGCGTCCTGCGGCCTGATATCGGAACGCGGCAACCGCGCGATCGAGACCATCAGATCGTTGCGTTGTGTCTGTTGCGGCGTTCGCCCGAAGACATGCAGACCGTCACGGATCTGCATTTCCTTGAGATCGCACAGATGGGCATCGAGCGCGCGCAAGGCGTCGTTGGTCGGCGTCTGGCGCGTCACATTCACATCGGTATCGAGCCGCTGCGCGCGGGCGAGTGATAAAATGTCCTCGGCAATCACGGCGGCGCGTTTGGGATCGAGGTCGGCGGCGAGCGCATATTCGTCGACCAGTGTTTCCAGCCGCGCCAGCTCGTCATGCAATTCGGCGCGGGTCAGCGGCGGCGTCAGATGATCGATGATGACGGCAGCCGAGCGGCGCTTGGCCTGAATGCCTTCGCCGGGATCGTTGATGATGAAGGGATAGAGATGCGGCAGCGGCCCCAATACCGCGTCAGGCAGGCAATTCGCCGACAGTCCGGTGCTCTTGCCCGGCAGCCATTCGAGATTGCCGTGCTTGCCCAGATGCACCACGGCGTGGGCATCGAAATGGCACCTGATCCAGAGATAGAACGCCAGATAATGGTGCGGCGGCACCAGATCAGGATCGTGATAGGTGCTTTTGGGATCAACATGATAACCGCGCGCCGGCTGCACGCCGACCACGACATTGCCGAAACGATGCAGGCCGAGACGAAAGCTGCCGTTCCCGACATGAGGGTCCCGCGCCGGGCTTCCCCAACGCGCCTCGACGGCGCGTCGCACCTTGTCGGGCAAACCTGCGAAGGCGGCTTCATAATCGGCGATGCGCCATGACAGCGCGCCCTGACGGGCGCTGCGCTCTTCCAGCGCGTTGGTCGGGCTACCTTGCAAAAGCTGCATCATCGACGCGGCGTCGCCGGGCACATTGTCGATGCCGTAGCCAGCGACGCGCATGGCGCCAAGCACCTCAACCAGACTCTGCGGGGTATCGAGGCCTACACCGTTGGCGAGGCGGCCGTCGCGGCTCGGATAATTGGCAAGGATCACCGCGACACGCCGCTGAGACCTCGGCGTGCGCCGCAGCCGCACCCAGGCCCGCGCCAGATCGGCTGTTGCGGCGACGCGATCACCGACGGGGCGGAAAACCGTCGGCGTAAACTCCGCCTCGGACTCGCTGCGCTCCTTGAAGGCGATGGCGTGGGCGAAGATGCGCCCGTCGACCTCCGGCAGCACGACATGCATTGCCAGATCGCGCGGTGACAGGCCCCGTGTCGAGTTTTCCCAGTTCGCTCGCGTGATACCCGCCTGCGCCACCTGCAGGACCGGACAGCCCGACGCCGACAGCACACCCGCATCGTCATGGGCCGTCGCGGTGGCGAACGCGGTGGCATTGACGATGATATCGGGCGGATAAGCCGCCAGCGCCGCGCGCAGGAAGGATGCCGAGCGTTCGTCTTTAAGACTGGTGACATAGAGACAAACCGCATTGAGCCCGCGCGCGTCCAATACCGCGCGCAGCGCATCGATCGCGGCGGTGTCGCCGCCCGCCACCAAAGCGCGGTAGAAAATCACGACGGCGTTCGGGCGGCCATCGATCGCGGGCTCCCCGCGCCAGAACCCGGCCGACGGCATCGGCCGCGCCGGCGCCGGCAACTCTCCCCAGCCGATCAGATGAGCCGCGAAACGCAGCGCCAGTTCGGCGTTCTCCACGCCGCCTTCGGTGCAGTAGCGCCACAACGCGTGGGTATCGCCGGCGTTCAACGTGCCGCGCGCGGCCAGCCGCGCATCCCAGCTCAGTTCGCCGGGAATGCAGGCCAATAGCGCGCCACGGCGCAGCGCATCGCTGCGCAAACTCTCGACGCCATGCGGCCAGTAGCTTTCGCCGCCGAGCATGCGCAGCACCACAATCCTCGCATCGCGCAGCGTACGCTCGACATAGAGATCGACCGACGCCGGATGGCCGAGCGCCAACAGATTGGTCAGCCGCACGCTCGGAAAATCTTTCGGCAAGCTTGCATGCGCGGCACCGAAGGCGGCCAAATCGCTGTCGGCGGCCGACAGCACGACAATGTCGGCGGAGCCCTGCCCGAGATCGCGGGCGACGTCGCCGTCGTCGATACTGCCGCTATCGTCGAGCTTGAGATGCATGCCTGTTTCAGACCCTTACTTCAGACTCCTGCGGTCGCTATCCCGCCAGCGCGCGGCGGACCGCCTCACCGTCAAACCCCTTGAGGCCGATCACGACCAGATGCTCGGCCTGCTTCACGTCAGGTCGGGCAAACGACAGGTCAACCCGGCTGCCGACGGCCTGCACCACGATCGGCGCGACCCTGTCGCTGATCCGGGCATGGCCCTTGACGCGCAACACGCCGGTCAGGTTCAGCGCATCGCTGACGCGCAAACGCATCGCATCGACGCTGTTGGCAGGCGACGGCGTCACCACGATGCTGTCGAAGTCGTCGTGGTCATGCTCCTCCTCTTCGCCGTGATGGCCGGCGCGCGCCACCATGTCGTCTTCCGCCGCGGAGTTAAGGCCGATCAGTACCGCCGGCGCCAGTGTGCCCTGCGAGCGCAGCATTCGCACGCCCGGGCGCAATACCAGAGCGACCCGTGACTCGATCGCCGCCAGCGCGTCCGCCGAGACCAGATCGCTCTTGGAGAGCACCACGAGATCGGCGCAGGCCAGTTGATCCTCGAATACTTCCTCGATCGGATCGTCATGGTCGACGGAATTATCCGCCGCGCGCTGCGCCGCAACCGCATCTTCATCGAGAGTGACGCGACCTTCCGACAGCGCCAGCGCGTCCACGACGGTGACCACGCCATCGACGGTGGCGCGGGTGCGCACGCCGGGCCACGCGAAGGCCTTGAGCAGCGGCTGCGGCAGCGCCAAACCGGACGTCTCGATGACGATGGCGTCGAGCGGCCGGTCCCGCGACAGCAATTTTTCCATGGTCGGCAAAAAGTCTTCGGCGACCGTGCAGCAGATGCAGCCATTGGTCAGCTCGACGATATCGCCAGGGGCGCAGGCCTTGGCCGCGCATTCCTCGACCAGCCCGCCGTCGAACCCGGCATCGCCGAATTCATTGACGATCACGGCGATGCGGCGGCCATCGGCCTGGGTCAACAGCGAGCGCAACAGCGTGGTCTTGCCGGCGCCGAGGAAGCCGGTGAGCACCGTGACGGGAACGCGGGACATATCAACTCTCCCCAGGGGATGAACGTTTGAGCCAGAGCGGAAGTCCGGCGGCGATGAACACGACATGGGGCACAGAGGCCGCCATGATCTGATTGAGGCGTCCCTGCGCGTCGCGAAAACGGCGACCGAGCGGCGTGTCAGGCACGAGGCCAAGGCCGACCTCGTTGGAGACGAAAACCACGGGATATCTGGCGACGCCGAGAAAGCGCGTCAGCCGGCGCGCCTCGATCGCCGGATCGCGCCCCGCCAGCATCAGGTTCGAGAGCCACAGCGTCAGGCAGTCGACCAATACCGCCCGGCCATGGGTCGCTTCCCGCGTCAACACGTCGACCAGCGCCAGCGGCTCCTCGATCGTGGTCCAGCCTTGGCCGCGTTGCGCGCGATGATGCGCGAGGCGGGCTTTCATCTCCTCGTCATCAGCCGTTGCGGTCGCCAGATAAATTCGCAGCAAGCCGCTTTCGCCGACCAGCCGCTCGGCAAAGGCCGACTTGCCGGAACGCGCCCCGCCCAGCACCAGCGTGGTCACAAGGTCAGTCATTTCGGCGCTCGCCCGTCATCCGGCGACCACCGCATCGGGGGCACGCGGGCCAGCATGCCCTTGCGCAGCACCTCGGCTCGTTCGCGCCACGGCACCAGACCGTAGCCGGAATTCCGATAGGACTTCACGAATGACGCCAGCGCCGCAGTGCCGCTGTCGGCCTCAAGGTCGCCGAACAAAAACGTGTAGCCGTCGGGGCTTGTTACCGCGACCGTCGCCGGGCGCTTGCAAACGCTTAAGCACTGCACCGGCCGCACCACGACGTCCGGATCGTCGTTCCCGAACGCGGCCCGCACCGCCGCGAACATGTCGGGGCCTACCAACCTGCCGTCATCGGCGGTCTTGCAGGTCGTGCAGACGCTGACGATCACAGGACCCTCCGGCAGATTAGGCTGCGGCGGTTCGGCCTGCGTCGAATCAGAAGATCGAGAATCAAAAGATTGGTTGTCGGCGCTTTCGCGATCCATCACAGGCTCATAGTCAGGCCGCAAGCGGCCGCGAGCTTTGTTGGGTCGCGCTTGACGGGCGCCGTCAAGCTCGCTCCCGTCCGGTGCACCCCGCCCCGACGACGCCTCCAAAGCACAGTTCGTGATGGCAGGTCTCCTGGCTCGCGGGTCGCTGCCGTCAGCCGCCTTCCCGGGAAATTCCCAGTGGCACCGGCGAGGGCTCGTCGCTTACAGTTGCGGGGGCAGCGCCGGCGTTGAGAGTTCTCGGTTTGAGAACGCTCGCACCGGCTTCCCTTTTCACCTTCCACGTGGAAGGACCATCGCGGATGACGCTAGCTGGCGCCTTAGCCGGGGTCAACCGTGCCTGGAGCATGATCCGGAAAAGTGGACACCGGTTTTCCGAAAAGATCATGCTCGAACATAAAGATAGAGCGCGATGCCGATTCAACTAGGACGCATCG
>JAJYAH010000229.1 GCA_021779635.1 Pseudomonadota bacterium
TTGCCGAGACAAAGTGGTTCCATCTTCGCCCATTGGGCGTCAGTCAAAACGAATCGGTCCATCCACAGCTTGAATCACAACCAAGCCCGGATGAGAATCCTGAATCCCAACAGACCCTAGGCGATCCAGCGGCGCTTGAATCTTTTTGCAATCGGCCACGCCCGCAAACGCATCCGACGCGGCCAATCCGCTAACTAGAATTAGAATAACGGTTGCCACGCAATGCCGAGAGGCCATAACCGGGCTCCTCCGATATAAAAATATGAAGTCCAATCCGATATCGATATCAATTGATGGAAGTCCTGTCTGTTGCCATTCGGTAACATAAAGCGCAAAATAAAAACTTGAGCGACCCGATCTACCGATCCTGCGGTCTTTCCAGGACGGGGTACCAAGGCCGCCGGAGCACATCCAGATTGTCAAAGCCCTACCGCGGGACGCCAGCGCTAAACCCTGAATAGTCCCCGCAACAGTGACGACCAGTCGGCGTTGAGTCGAACATGGCTTCCAGCCTGCCAGAAGATCCGCGCCGGACAATCCCATGACCACGGTCGTTGTTCGGGCAGGATATTTCCGTTGGAAAAGGAGCCGCGAAATCGTCGCTGGAATGCTTGTGGGTTTGCGCCCCGGTCTTGTTCGGATTCGACACATCCGGTAGTGGCGTAAAGCGCGTATTTCGCTTAGGCTCACCGGCTATTGCCGACTCTCTTGACTTTGCATTGGTCCGGGCTGGAAAGCACCTTGAAGATGAATTCGACACGGCGGGGTCTGCTGGTTTCCAATCTTGATCGGCCGGTCAAGTCGAAAGGCAAGCAGGCTCCGGGATCTTCACGGGCGCGCAAATCGGCCTCCGAGGCCCGACCGAGGGCCGGCAAGAAAAAGCCCTCCGGCGACAAGGCGCTGGCGACGAAATCCGAAAAGTCCCGGCAATCGGTGCTGGAAGCGGCTGCCAAGCTGTTTCGCCAGCAAGGATACTCGGCGACCACGCTGCGTCAGATCGCCGGCATGGCCGAGATCAAGGCCGGAAGCATTTACTATTATTTCGATTCCAAGGAGGCGATCCTCGACGAGGTTCTCGATCAGGGGCTGCACCGGATTTTTGAAGCGGTGAAGACCGCGCTGAAGAAAGCCGGCAAGATCTCGCATCGGCGCCGGATCGGCCTTGCAATCGAGACGCATCTGCTGGCGTTGCTGGAAGCCAGCGATTTCACCTCTGCCAATATTCGCATCTATGGCCAGCTTCCCGAGCGCTTGAAAAATCGCCACCGGCCGCTGCGGCGAGCCTATGCCAAATATTGGGATCAGTTGTTCCTCGACGCCCGGCGGGCCGGCGAAATCCGCGCCGATATCGAGATCGTCCCCTTGCGGATATTCGTGCTGGGCGCATTGAACTGGACCGTGGAATGGTTCAGCTACAGCAAGCAGGAAGCCGTTCTGAAGCTGGCGCAGCGAACCGAACTCCTGATCCTGGACGGCGTAACCAGGAAATAAGCCGGCCAGTTCATTCGCGCCGCATCACCGGTTCGAACCGCTGCCACTCATCCGTTTGGCAACCTCTTCCAGCATCACTTCGGTGGCGCCGCCGCCGATCGATTGCACCCGCGCGTCGCGGGACATCCGCTCGATCGTGCTCTCGCGCATATAGCCCATGCCGCCGTGGAACTGCAGGCAGCTATACATCACCTCGTTGACCAGTTCGCCGCAATAGGCCTTGACCATCGACACTTCCTTGGTGGCGTCGATGCCGCGCGCCACCAGCCATGCCGCGTGATAGACAAGCTGTTTTCCCGCCTCGACCTTGCTCGCCAGCATCGCCATCCGCTGCCGGATCGTCTGCTTGGACCACAACGGCTCGCCGAACGCCTGTCGCTGCGTCACCCAATCGAGCGTGATCTCGATGGCGGCCTGCGCTTCGCCCATCGCCATCGCGCCGATCACGATGCGCTCGTTCTGGAAATTCCGCATGATCGCGTAGAAGCCCTGGCCTTCCTGGCCGAGCAGGTTGCTGGCGGGAATCCGGCAATCCTCGAACAGCAGTTCCGCCGTATCCGACGAGCGCCAGCCCTGCTTGTCGAGCGCGCGTCCGACCCGAAAGCCGGGCGTCCCCTTCTCGACCAGAAACATCGACAGGCGCTGCGAGGGCCGCGCGTCCGGGCTGCTGAGGGCCGCGACGCAATAGAGATCGGCGTGGACGCCGTTGGTGATGAATAGCTTGCTGCCGTTGAGGACGTAGCTGTCGCCATCGCGGCGCGCGGTGGTGCGGATGCCCTTGACGTCCGAACCGGCGCCCGGCTCGGTGACGCCGACGGCGACGATCTTCTTGCCGGCGATGACATCCGGCATGAAGCGATGCTTCAATTCAGCCGAGTCGGAATTGTAGAGATGCACCGATGCCATGTCGGTATGAACCAGCACCGTGATCGCGACGCCCGAAAACGTCGATCGTCCCAATTCCTCGGCCAGCACCACGGTCGCCAGCGTATCCATATCCGAGCCGCCATATTCCTGCGCATAGCGGATACCGAAGAAGCCAAGCTCGCCCATTTTTCGCAACACTGCCCGCGGCACCATGCCGTCCTGCTCCCATTGCAGCGCGTGCGGCTTGATCTCCTCATCGACAAAACGACGTATCTGGTCCCGCAGCAATTCATGCTCTTCGCCGAAATAGACGGAGCGCGACGGGCTATTGGCGATGTGCGTATTCATCAAGGCCTGACAGGGTTAAGAGGTTAAGGCGTGGTCGTCAGTCAGTCCTAGCACCCGCGGAGCAAATCGGCAAAATCAACCGCGTCATGATCCCGGCGCATTGACAACTTCCATCGATTGGCTGTTTCTTTCAGAAAATCTAACATCGGTTAGAATACGTCCCGTGCAACCGAATACAACCGGAATTCGAATGCCATGTCGCAGCCCACAAAAATGCGTTTCGCGCCGGACCTGCTGAAGGATCAGGTCGCCCTCGTGACCGGCGGCGGCACCGGCATGGGCCGCGCCACCGCGCTGGAAATGGCGCAATGCGGCGCCCGGGTGGTGGTGCTCGGCCGGCGCGTTGAGCCGATCGAGGACTGCGCCAAGGCGATCCGGGATGCCGGCGGCGAGGCTTTTGCCATATCGGCCGACATCCGCGAGCCCGACCGGATCGAAGCGGCGATGCAACGCATCAAGAGCGAATTCGGCGGGCTCAATATCCTCGTCAACAACGCCGGGGGCCAGTTCGTGACGCCGGCCCGCGAACTCAACAACAAGGGGTTTGAGACGGTGATCCGCAACAATCTGATCGGTTCGTGGCAGATGACAAAGGCCGTCGCCGATCATTTCATGCTGGCGAACGGCGGATCGATCGTGTTCGTGACCGCCTGCATCCGCTCCGGTTTGAGCGGCTTCGTGCATACCGCGGCAGCGCGCGGCGGCGTGCTCGGCATGATGAAGACGCTGGCCTTCGAATGGGCGGAATTCGGCATCCGTCTCAATTGCGTCGCGCCCGGAACCATCAAGACCGAAGGGATGGGTCACTATCCGATCGATCCCGAGCAGTGGCTCAAGCTCAATCGCAACGTGCTCGGGCATATGGGAGACGTGGAGGATATTGCGGCAGCGATCATCTTCCTGAGTTCGCCGCTCGGCAAGTTCGTCACCGGGGAGGAATGGTACATCGATGGCGGCGAGACGCTGCATCTTGCCCATGACGCCCGCCAGATGATTGATATGATGAAGTTCAGCAAGCGCGAGCGCGGCGACGGGAAAACGAAATAGGCGCCGAACGATATCGGTCGCTAGGATGACCCAATTTCACAACGCTTGCGCGATCCGCACTCCTTCCTCCACCGCGCGCATGGCATCGAGTTCGGAGGCTTCCTTGGCGCCGCCGATGACATGGGCCTCGACGCCCGCGGCACTGAGCTCATCGAACAGTTCGCGGTTGGATACCTGCCCGGCGCAGATCACGACGGTGTCGGCTTCGATCACTCGCGGCACGCCGTCCACCACGATGTGCAGCCCGGCATCGTCGATCCGCTGGTAGCTGACGCCGGCGAGGATCTTGACGTCGCGCTTGGCAAGGCTGCTGCGCAAGACCCACCCGGTCGATACGCCGAGACCGACACCGGGACGAGTGGCTTTGCGTTGCAGCAGCGTGATCTCTCGCGGACTGCTGCGCGGAGCGAGCGGGTCGCCGGCCAGACCTCCCGGCTGCGTCAGGCTAGAGTCGATATTCCATTCACGCTGAAAAGCCGCAATGTCCAGGCCCCGCGCCTCTGGACCCTGGTCCGGTTGCGAATGACAGAGATACTCCGCGACGTCGAAGCCGATGCCGCCGGCGCCGACGATGGCGACCTTGTGCCCGGCGTGGCGCTTGCCGCTGAGCAGGTCGTTGTAGAATACCACCTTGGGATGATCGATGCCGGGAATGTCCGGTATCCGCGGATGCACCCCTGACGCCACCACCACGGCTTCAAAATTACCGTTGCCGAGATCGCGGGCGGTCGGTGATTTGTTGAACCGCAACTCGACGCCGCCGTCGTCGATCCGCCCGCTGAAATAGCGCAGCATCTCGTCAAATTCGGACTTGCCTGGAACGGCGCGCGCGAGGTTCAGTTGGCCGCCGATCCGATCGGTGACCTCGAACAACGTGACCTTGTGCCCGCGACGGCTGGCCTCCGCCGCCGCCGCAAGACCTCCGGCGCCGGCGCCGACAACCGCGACCTTGCGCGATTTGGCCGCCGGCCCTTCGTCGAATTCGGTCTCGCGACAGGCGCGCGGATTGACCAGGCAACTGGCGCTGCGATTCGAGAAGATCAGATCGAGGCAAGCCTGGTTGCAGGCGATGCAGACATTGATCGCGCCGGCATTGCCTTCGCGCACTTTTCTCGCGAATTGCGGGTCGGCCAGCAGCGGCCGCGCCATCGAAACGAGATCGCTGTCGCCACCCGCGAGAATTTCTTCGGCAAGCTCGGGCT
The DNA here is from genome assembly GCA_021779635.1 of Pseudomonadota bacterium. Next base: position 4,956 of record JAJYAH010000229.1, read on the forward strand.
TGTTGATGCGATTAGACGTCACCACCGGAATGCCGACCGCGCGCTTGAGGCGCGCGGCCGCGAAGCGCCAGGCGCCGCGCGGAACCGGATAGGCGATAGTCGGAACCCGCGCCTCATGCCAGCCGATGCCGGTGTTGAGAATGTCGGCGCCGGCCGCCTCGACTTTCCGGGCCAGCGCCACGATTTCGTCGCCGGTGGCGCCGCCCTCGACCAGATCGATGGCGGATATCCGGTAGACGATGATGAAATCCTGCCCCGCCGCTGCGCGCACGCGCGAGACCAGTTCGACCGGAAAGCGATGGCGGTTTTCCGCCGATCCGCCCCATGCGTCGCTGCGGTCGTTGGTCCGCAACACCGTGAATTCATTGATCAGGTAGCCTTCCGACCCCATGATTTCGACACCGTCGAACCCGGCCTCCTTGGCGAGCTGCGCGCAGCGCACATAGTCCGAAATCGTTTGCTCAATTTCCGCAGGTGTCATGGCGCGGGGCGGAAAGCGATTGATGCGCGAACGGATATCGGAGGGGCCGAGGCACTCTTCCTGCCGCGCGTAGCGTCCGGCGTGCAATATCTGCAGGCAGATCTTGCCGTCATGTCGATGCACCGCGTCGGTGACCTGCTGCAGTTCACGGGCCTGCGCATGCTCGGTCAGGATCGGGCCGCCCGGCTCAATCAGCCCCGCGGTATTGGGTGCGTAGCCGCCGGTGATGATCAGGCCGATCTCGCCCCTGGCGCGCTCGGCGAGAAACACCGCCATCTTGTGCAACCCGTTCTCCTCCATATCGAGGCGGGTGTGCATCGAACCCATGATCATCCGGTTGCGCAGCGTGGTGCGGCCCACTTGCAAGGGCGCCAGCAGATGCGGATAGAGCGACGTCCCCGGACTGGTCTGCATGGCATTGCCCCGTAATGGCTGGTACCGCCGATCTGAAGTTCCTGCACCACCTGCCGCAAACTCATCCCAGGAACGTCAGATCGAAAAGCGGTACTAGAATCATGGATTTGCTAGTGCCCTCTCGCATCCGAAGGTCGTGCAAGAGCGTGCTGCAATGTATCACGACCTTCGGACGCGGGGCACCAGCGTTGCGAACTTTCTAACACTTGTTAGAATGACCGGAATAAATCAAGGACATTCTGCGGAGGGTACCATGGACTACGCGCTCAGCGAGCAGCAACAGGCCTTCCGCGAAACTGCCATGCGCTTTGCGAAGGAAAAGCTGGCGCCGCACTATCAGAAGCGCGCCACCGCAGACCGCATCGATCGCGCGCTGATGAAGGAGATGGGGGCGCTCGGCCTGATCGCGCCCGACCTGCCGGAGCAATATGGCGGCCTCGGCGAAAGCAGCGTCACTGCCGGTATCATCATCGAGCAGATCGCCTATGGCGATTTCAACGCCAGCTATGTTCCGTTGCTGGCCTCATTGATGGGCGGCATGCTGGCCCAGCACGCTTCGCCCGATATCGCGCAGGAATGGCTGCCGAAAGTCACGGCGGGCGAAGCTATCATCGGCCTTGGCCTGACCGAGCCGCGCGGCGGATCGGATGCCGCCAATCTCATTCTGCGTGCGGAAAAATCCGGAAACGGCTACCGCCTGAACGGCGAGAAGACCTCGATCAGCTTTTCGGACCAGTGCGAGGCCGCGGTGATTTTCGCCCGCACCGGAAAGGTCGAGGACGGCGCCCGCGGCGTCAGCGCCTTTTTCGTCGACCTCAACCAGAAAGGAGTCACACGCACCCATTTCGATGACATCGGCACCAAGCCGGTCGGGCGCGGATCGATCTTCCTCGACGACCTGTTCGTTCCCGCCGAATGCCTGATGGCGGAGGAGAACAAGGGGTTCTCCAAGATCATGACGGGTTTCGACTTCAGCCGCGCCCTGATCGGCCTGGAATGCCTCGGACCGGCACAGGCCTCGGTCGATGAAACCTGGCACTACACGGCCGAGCGGAACGCATTTGAGCGGCCCATTGCGCAGTTTCAGGGCGTGAGCTTTCCGCTGGCGGAAGCCGAGACCCAGCTCACGATGATGCGCCAGCTTTGCTACTACACACTGTCGCTGCGCGACCGCCGGCTTCCGCATACCGCGGAAGCCGCGATGTGCAAATGGTACGTGCCGAAGGTGGCCTGCGAAATCATCCATCAATGCCTCTTGACCCATGGGCATTACGGTTACACCACCGACCTGCCGTTCCATCAGCGCTACCTCGACGTGATGGGCCTGCAGATCGGCGACGGCACCGCACAAATCCAGAAACTGGTCATCGCCCGCGAGAAGGTCGGCCGCATCGCCGTTCAATATGCGAAGCAACCGCAAGCGAGATAAGACCGACCGCGCCTCTTCGCCTCGATCTCATCGCCTTCCGTCGAAAGCAGGATCGCTGATCGAGTCGCGACTTGCGCTCGCCGCCACCAGCTTCGGATAGGCGACGCGAAAATCGCTGAGCAATTGCGCGATCGGCGGATCGGCAAACCAGCCGCGATCGTTGACATATTCCATATGGCGATGGTTGCGGGTGTCGAATTCGTGAAACAGCGCATCATGCTCGCCGTCGAATATCAATTCCCTGACGCCGAACCGCTGGCACAGCTCGGTATTGAACGCCGGCGTCACCTTGAACATCCGCCCCTTCAGCCACAGCGCGACATAGCCGTGATAGATGAACAGATCGGTTCCCATCAAATCCGAAAGCTTGGGCGAATTCAGGTGATTCTTCACATCGGCAAAGCCGACAGCCGCTGGAATGCCGGCGGCGCGTAACGCCGCGGTCAGCAGAATGGCCTTGGGGACGCAGAAGTTCGACGCCCTCCCGGCGATCCGGCTGGCGCGGTAGTCGTCTTCGGCCAAGCCCATATGGAACGGATCGTACTTGATCTGGTCCCGCACGGCATTGAACAGGCCGACCGCCTTCTCGGTGGCGGAAAGACCCGGCCGGTCCAGCGCGCGCGATACGAACGCGCGCACTTCCGGGGATTCGCTGTCGACGAAGGTCGTCGATCGCAGGAACTCGGGAGGATGAGCGTCCGCCGTCATGGTGTTTCCTTCCGTCCAATTCGATCGTTCAGACAATGTTAGAAGACCGCCATCGTCCTTCGCCGGCTTGGTATTGCACGATCGCAATGCGCAAAAATGCCATCATCCGAGCTATCGAACAAGCGTTAGAATTTGTTGACGTGGTTTGCGCGAGGTCTAGCTTCCGGGCGATACAATCGATGCAACGCGGCCACTGCGCTGCGCCAACCGGGACCGCGATGACAGAAGAAACCTCGTACATATGGAAGCCTCCCCCCGAACTGGTGGCGGGTAGCAACCTGACCGCATTCCTGCGCGCAACCGGCCAGGCCGATGACGACCAGCTTGCCGCGCGGGCCGAAGCCGATCCGGCCTGGCTGATGGAAGAAGTCTTCAGGTTTTGCGACGTCCGGTTCTATCGCCGCTACGATCGGATGCTGGATGTCTCGCGCGGCGAGCCATGGGCGCGATGGTGTGTCGGCGGCACAACCAATATCGTTCTGAATTGCCTCGACAAGCACCGTGACACGCCGGTGTGGAACCAGACCTTTCTGGTCTGGGAGGGTGAGGACGCCCGCGAGCAGCGCAAGCTGACCTATCGCGAACTCGACCGCGAGGTCGGACGCCTCGCGCAGGCGTTGCGCAGGCTCGGCATCGGCCGCGGCGACGTGGTCGCGATCTACATGCCGAACCTGCCGGAAACCTTTGTCGCATTTTTCGCCATCCTCAAGCTTGGCGCCATCGCGATGCCGCTGTTCTCAGGCTTTGGCCCGAGCCCGATCCAATCCCGGTTGAACCATGGCGGCGCCAAGGCGGTCATTACCGCCAACGGCACCTGGCGCCGCGGCATGCCGGCGCCGCTGAAATCCGTGCTCGATGTCGCGCTGGACGCCTCGCCGACGGTGCAACATGTGGTCGTGGTCGGCCGCGACGGCCTTGCGATCGAGACGCCGATGCGCGAGGGGCGCGACCATTGGTGGCACGATCTGATTGCCGGCCAGGATGGAACCA
>JAJYAH010000230.1 GCA_021779635.1 Pseudomonadota bacterium
GATTGACCTGAGACTCTTGCAAGCGTGCCAGCGCGCGGTCGGCCTCCTTACGTGCGCTCTCCTTCAAGTTGGCGGAGGATTTCTCCACCTCCGATATGATCGTGTCCAAGTCATCGAGCCGCTGTTTTGCCCAGGCGACGCTCTCATGCGCATAAGATTGTTCGGTCATTGCGTGCTTCCTTGCTTGTTTGAGGATAGAGAACGATGAAATGCTCCGAACCGGCCGCGTTTTCGCTCACGTGTTATTGGGAAAGCCGGACTTCCAGGAAATCACTGTGGCAGAGGTCGCGGATCATCTCTTCGATCTGACAGGCGCCACTGTCCTGAATTTTTTTCCAGCCCATGCCGCGAAGCAGGATGCCGCGAAGAAACCTGAAACTGATGATCGCGGTGACGACCGCGTTTATGCGCAGCCGAAGCGCCTCGCCCTTGGGGATGCCTTTGCAAAAATCGCCCGCGAACTCGACGAGATGCTCCAATAAGGGCGCGATCGCCCGCTCATGGATAAGAGCGAAAGCCTCGTCATTGTCATAGGCACACCGCGCCACAAACATCGTCCACGCGTGCGGCTCGGTATCCCTCAGGAGGAAATGCAGGAGGCGTACCAGTGCTTCTTCGAAGCGAGCAGCTTTGTCACCTGTCTGCGGCCCTTCCAGGATACTGGCTATCTCCCCGAAACGAACATGGGCATACTCCGCAATCGTCTCTGCGGCCGCCAGATACAATTCCTTCTTCCCTCCGAAATGGTAAGGAATGGCCGAGAGATTGGCTTTCGCCGCATTTGCCAGCGCGCGCGTGCTCGCTCCTTCATATCCGACAGCACCGATCACCTCGATCGCAGCCTCAATCAATCGAGAGCGCGTTTTTGCGCTCCGCATTTCGTGTCCGCTGGGTGCCGCTGCGTCCGTTTTCATGAGAGGCTCTTCCCTTTTCATGCGATAGAAGCTAATTCATTCGAATGAACTTTTCAAGGATCGACATCACACAGATGCGCCAGTTGCGCCGCGCCGGGATCGTGCGGGTCAATTTCTTATGTCAGTGCAACAGGATGGGCCGGTCTCGATCAGCCGAGGCTGGCGCTTGTTTTTGCCGAGGAGAGCGCCCCATGACGGCGCTTGCGGGCGGGGCGAGCCCCGTACGGCGAACTCTCAGAGGAGCTTGCTTATTCGGAGCCGGAGCGTCCGCTCCGTCCTGCAAACGACCTTGCCGGTCCCAGGGATTGGTCGCTCGAACGATTCCTCACAGTCGTGTCAACCACCGGCGTGATGCTCGACGACGTGCAACCCGCGGCCGTCTGCTCGACGGCCACGCGGGCGGTCGGTGCATCCGAACCGTCCATCATCGCCCGGAATGATCTTGTTCCATGCCTTTCAAGATACAGCAGCAAAGGACGACTAAGAATGCTCGACGCTTTCCGCGGCGCCGCCCTTCTGGCTCTGCTCGTGCTTCTGACGGCCTGCAACGAAAAGGGTGCGGACGGGCAGCGTGCAGTCAAGCCGATTGCCTCCCCTGTGACCAGAGTCGAGGTTGTCGATATTCCCATCACCTACACGGTCCCAGGCTCCGTCGTCTCCGACGGACGTATCGACGTGTCCTCGCGTGTGGTGGGCTTCATCGAGCAGCTCGACGTCCGGGAGGGGAATAAGGTTTCTCGCGGCGATCTGCTCGTGCGCATCGACCAGGCCGACATCGACGAGGCGATCCGCCAGGCACAGGCCGCCGTTCGCGCGAGCGAGGAGGATTTGAATGATGCCGAACGGGACGTCGAGAAATACGGCAAGCTCATCCAGACCGGCGCGGTGGCGACCGAAACGCTGCGCAAGGCAAAGGTGAGGCTCGACATCGCCAGCGCGACGCTCGAAAAGACGCGATCGGCTCTCGCCGCCGCCGAGGCGCAGAAAGGTTATGCCACCATCACCAGCCCGGTGGATGGCGTTATTGTCTCTGTCGCCAGGCGCCGCGGCGAGATGACGACGGCGGGGTCCACCATCCTCACGGTGGAATCCCGCGAGGTCCTGTTGTTCAAGGCGTTCGTCTCCGAAAGCAGCCTCGCTCTGATCGACCCGAAGACGCTGGTCATGGTCCGGATCGATACGCTGAAGGACGCCCCGTTCCGGGGCAAAATCCGGGGCATCGTGCCCTCGGGCGACAACATCACCCGCCGTTACGAGATCAATGTCGTTCTCCCGAACGACCCGTCCCTGGTGCCAGGCATGTTCGGCCGTGCGGAAATCCTCACTGGCATGCGGAAGGCGCCAGCCATTCCGCGCAACGCCGTGGTCCGTCGCGGCGGTCTCGACGGCGTGTTCGTGCTCGATGGCAAGGTGGCGCGGTTCCGTTGGCTGCGTACCGGGCGGGATCTCGGCGGGTCCGTTGAGGTTGTCTCCGGACTGTCGGGCGGGGAGACCATCCTTGCCGCCGCCAATGACGCGGTGCGCGACGGCTCGCTAATTGAGGCGGCGGAGAGCTCACGATGAGCGAGCGTCACCTGAACATCAGCGGGCGTCTTGCCCAGACCTTCATCACCTCGAAGCTGACCATCGTCTTCATTATCGCAGTAGCCCTGATGGGCGCCGTGGCGGTGCTGCGGACGCCGCGCGAGGAAAACCCGCAGATCGTGGTGCCTGCCGCGCTAGTCACGGTGAGCCTGCCAGGAGCCTCGGCCGCGGAGGTCGAGGAGCTGGTCGTCACGCCCCTCGAAGGAATCTTGAGTGAAATAGGCGGCGTCGATCACATCGAAAGCACGGCACAGAACTCCCTCGGCGCGGTTCAGGTGCAGTTCAAGGTGGGCCAGCCGAAGGAGGAATCGCTGGTCAAGCTTTACGACCGCGTGCTTGCGAGTCGCAGCCGCCTGCCGACCGATGCGGGGACGCCGTTTGTGCGCAGCATCGACGCCGACGATGTGCCCATTCTGACCTTCACGTTGGCCTCGTCCCAATACGACGACTATGCTTTGAAGCGGGTCGCCGAGCGCATGGCCGAACGGCTGCGCAGCACCGATAACGTCTCGGTGGTCAGTATCCAGGGCGGCCGGGGGCGGGAAATCGCCATTGAGCTCGATCCGAACCGCCTGCAGGCTTTCGGCGTGACGCTCAGCCAGGCCTACGCCGCATTCGGCGCGAGCAATCTGTCAGCGCCCATGCAGCCCACGGTGCGCGACGGCAAGGTCGAGGCCATCAAGCTTTCCGCTTCCTTCGCATCGGTGGAAGATGTCCTGAATCAGGTCGTCGCCATTTACAATGGCCGCCCGGTCTATGTGCGCGACGTGGCGATCGCAACCGACGGCCCGCCCTCCGAGATCACCACCTTCAGCCGGTTCTCGTTCGGACCCGGCGATCCGCGTTTTGGCCAGGCAGACTCGGCGGACCTGCCGGCGGTGACCATCGCCGTCGCCAAGAAGAAGGGCACCAACGCGGTGGCGGTGGCCAATGCCGTGATCGACCGCGTCGAGCGCATGCAGGCATCCTTCGTGCCCAAAGACGTTCAGGTGATCGTCACCCGCAATGACGGTGAAAAGGCGGATGCCGCCGTGAACCTGCTCCTGGAGCATCTTCTCGTTGCGCTGGCGACAGTCGGCCTGGTGCTGATCTTCTTCCTCGGCTGGCGCGAGGCGTCGATCGTCATGGTGACGGTGCCGCTCATTCTGTCGATCACGCTCGCCGCCGACCTGCTCGGGGGCGTCACCATCAACCGGGTGACTCTGTTCGCGCTCATCCTGTCCCTGGGCCTCCTGGTGGACGCAGCCATCGTGGTCATCGAGAACATCCATCGCCACTACGGCTCCAAGCGGTCGCGCATCGGCAAGGAAGCGATCACGGTTCAGGCGACCAACGAGATTGGCAGCGCCACCAACCTTGCAACCGTCGCGGTCATGCTGGTGTTCAGTGCTCTGTTCTTGATCACCGACATGGCGGGACAATACTTCTATCCGATCGCCTACAACGTACCGATCGCCATGGCGGCGTCCCTGCTCGTGACCTATATCGTCACTCCTTGGGCGGCCAATCGCTGGCTCCACCGCCACGCCGTGCAGGAGGAGGATGCGCATACCCAGGAGGCGACCCATGGAGAACCGGGAAAGATGGAGCGTCTTTACCTGCGCCTCATCACGCCCTTGCAGCAGCGCAGGTTCATGCGACTGACCTTCGGGGGCGTCATCCTCGTCCTGATGGCGGCCTCCATCATGCAGGGGGCCTGGCAGTTTGTCCGTCCCGCCGGGGTGGGTGGGACGGTCTCGGCGCTGGGCGTCCCCCTCGGCTTCCTGCCGAAGGACAACAAGAACACTTTCAACATCGTGATCTCCATGCCGGAAACCGCCCCGGTTGAAGTCACCGACAGGTTTGTGCGCGAGGTCACGACGCTGCTTTCGAAGGAAAAGAGCGTCCTCAACTACCAGACCTGGATTGGGCAGGCAGGCGTCGAGGACTTCAACGGCCTGTTCAAGGGAACGGCCGGGCGCATGGGCAACTACGTCGCCGAAATCCGCGTGAACTTGATCGACAAGCATCACCGCTGGGAGAGTTCGATCGACATCGTCCGCAAGCTGCGACCGCAGGTTGACGTTGTCCGCACGTCCTATCCCGGAGCGAAGGTCGAGCTCGTCGAGGATCCACCGGGTCCTCCCTTGCGCGCCACAGTCCTCGCCGAACTGTACGGTCCGGATTTGGAGGGGTTGCGGACATTATCGGCCGAAGTCCTCAAAGCGTTCGCGGTGACCTACGACATCGTCGACCTCTCCAATACCGAGCCGGTCAACGTAGCAGAACACCGCATGGTGCCCGATAAGGAGAAGGCGGCGCTGTCCAAGGTTTCCACAGCGCAGATCGCCGAGGCACTGTCGCTCGTTTACGGCGGAAAAATCCTCAGCCGCGCCCATCTGCCCGACGAGAAAAACCCGGTCGATGTCAGGGCTTTTGTGCCGCGCCGCTTCGCGGTGGACCCGACCCGCCTCGATCGGGTGTTCGTCGGCAATGCCGACGGCAAGCCGGTGCCACTCTCCGAACTGGTTGAAATCCGGCCCGCGGCGGCGGACCGGCCGATCCTGCACCGCGACAACGAGAAGGTCACCTTTGTTGGCGCGGAACTGTCGAAATCCGTGCCGCTCTACGCTGTGCTCGACCTGCAACGGCGGCTTAACGGCATCACCGCGCCGGACGGCCGGCCGCTGAAGACCGGCAATCTCGGTCTCAACCGCGACGCGCCCGACACCATCGATGGCTACCGCCTTTTGTGGGGCGGCGAGATGCGAATGACCCTCGACATCTACCGCGATATGGGGATCGCGCTCGGCGGCGCCTTGATGCTGGTCTATCTGCTTCTCGTCGCCTACTACCGCTCCTTCCTCATCCCGGTGATCGCCATGTCATCGGTGCCGCTCGGCATCATCGGCATCTTTCCAGGGCACTGGCTGGTCGGGGCGGACTTTTCGGCAACCTCGATGGTGGGCATCATCGCGCTGTCCGGCGTCGTGATCCGCAATTCGCTGCTGATCATCGACTTCATCCAGGACAATCTTAAGCACGGGATGCCGCTCGATGTCGCCGTCCGGCAGGCGGGCGCCGTGCGCCTTCGTCCGATCCTGCTGACGACGCTCGCGATCGTCCTCGGCTCGGCGATCATGATCGCCGATCCGGTTTTCGGCGGGCTCGCCATCTCGCTGATCTTCGGAACGGTAGTCTCGACCGCGCTTACGGTCTTTGTTGTGCCGATCCTCTACGATCTGAATGCGCAGCGCCGGTCCCCGAGCGGAAGGGAGGAAGGCCCGAATGTTGTGATCCTTGGGCCGGAAGCTAACCGTCACGAATGACCGAGTTTGCCGGCGTTCCGTGGCTTACAACGCTGGCGACGATATCAACTCGAAGAGGGGCATCATCGATCACAGGCGGTCGAAAGCAGCGTCTGCGACACCAAAGGAGATGGCTGATGCCAAACCGGATGATCTTAGCAGTGGCGGCACTTGGTTTGATGATGCTCACACCGACGGATGTGGCGGCCGATAGTGCTCTCACACCCCCACTTCACGACGAGCAGCACAGCGATGACTCTGTGATGGACCAGAGGATCATCGAGCGCGAGCTCGAACTGTTCCGGTCGGTGCAGGTGCCCCTACTTAAGGCCATGGAGATTGCGGAAGGATTGCATGCCGATTCGAGGACCGCAGACATCAGCTTCGATGGCGGGAAGGAAGCGCCTGTCTTTCGTGTCAAGACTATAAAGGACCCCCTTATCTGGGAAAACGCGATCGATGCGCAGTCGGGAGCGGTAAGGGGCGACGAGGTCACTTCGTCCCTCCAGGACTTCAACGCGAACAATCGCGTCGACTTCGCTGCCCTCAAAGGCATACAACAGAGCATGTCGGACGCGGTGTTCATCGCTGAGAAGGCGACTTCGGGAAAGGCCATCAGTGGAAGCTTGACGCGTGAGAACGGTAGACTGAACTTTGTCATCATCGTCCTCAGCGGCGACGACCTGAAGCGGGTCGTTCTCGAACCGCCCGGGCCCAATCTCCGGAGGCCGCTTTCCCATCGTTCAAGGCAGCGGAAGCTGCGCAAGTCCCATCGCACGACGGGGTAGGAGCACATGGTCGATCACATGGACGGTTCCATGATGTCATCTGACGATCGGCTGGCTCTGTTCAGTTGCGTCCGGGCGCAAGGTCGGATTGGTTCGGCCGAGTGTCCATCAAACCGGCGCCATTCCGCATTCCAGCACGGGCAACACTCACCGGCATGACGGCGAGCGTGTCATGTGGATCGACGGAACAAATGACTGCGCTTCATGCGAAGCATCCAGGCAGATGTCTTTTGCCGGCATCGCCGTGGGTCGGATTTGCTCTCCGCGCGCAAACAACCTCACGTGTCGGATTGGCGCGGTCGGCGAGTCTCGCCTTTTCTTCGTAGCGGCTCTTTTGCACCTAGTCTAATGCGCAATGAATAGGGGAATCGTAGCAGTCTTTAGCAATGACCGCGTGACCCCACCAAATAGAGCCTCCCGCGACCGAGAGTGACTGTAGGCACCGAGCACGATCAGGTCGGCGCCGACCAGCAAGGCACGATCCATAATGGTTTGTGCAATCGATCGGCCATCGGAGTGCAATTGTTCAACGGTGACATTAACCCCGTGCCGGCTGAGGTAGAGCGCGATATCGGCGCCGGGCTCTTGCCCGTGCCTGGCATTCGTCTGCGCATCGGCAACGACGATGGATACGGTGCGGGCCTTCCGCAGCAACGGTATGGCGTCCGTGATCGCCCGTCTCGCCTCACGGCTGGCATTCCATGCCACAAGGATATTCTCGGCAGTCGTTCCGGCAGTCCAGTTGTTGGGCACGATCAAGACTGGCACGCCTGTGGCCAACATCATTGACTCGGCGGACCAGTCGTCGGGAAGTCCGCCGGGCTTCGGATGGCCGACCAGCACGAGATCAGCGTGCAGAGAATGAAAGAGTGCGTCATCAGAGGTGTCGGTGGCGCGGATCATCCGAAACTCGGAGCTGATGCCTTCCCGTTCGGCTGCGTTCTCGAATTGTTCGCCGGCAGTTGCGGAGGTCCTGAGTTCTTGAGGCCTTTGTCGTTCAATCAGCGCGCGAATCGCATCTCGCCCGCGGATAAAAGATGCGCTCGGATCGTGAGTCCAACCAAGGGGTACGACAAAAATACCGACGAGATGGGCGTGATGCCTAAGAGCAAGCCTTACGGCATAGGTGGCGCGAACAAGACTGGCCCGGGATACATCTACGAACACCGCGATATTCTTAAGGGGCATTGCAAGCACCTTTCGCTCGACATACCTACGGAGACCGCGGTCAGTCTTCTCGGATCCGATATGGTCGAATGCGATTCACGGGTTCGAGAGGTCGTCGAGGAACGCGACCACCGCTTCTGTGAACGGGTCGTTGACGTCCCCCGCCACCATGTGTGCGGCACCATGGACGTCAGCGTAGCGGGCGTTGGGCACCAGACCGACGAATTCGCGGGCGATGTCCTCCGATACCAGTTCGCTGGAGCCGCCACGTACCAGCAGAACCGGGATTCGCAGTCGCTGCACGGCGGCGGTCAGGCGTGCTTCGCGGTCAGCGTCGGCGCGCGCTGGCATTCCACGCACAAAGGCCGGGTCATAGTGCCAACGATAACGTCCGTCCTTTCCAAGCTTGAGGTTTCTGTTCAAACCATCGAGGTTTTTCGGACGGGGCCTGTGCGGAAGATAGGCGGCAATGGCCTCTGAGGCCTCCTCGAGCGTGGCGAAACCGTCGTCGATGTGCGCGGCCATGAATTTTCTTACGCGTTCGACGCCGGCGGGCTCGATGCGCGGCGTGATATCGACCAGAACTAGAGCTGCGGCAAGGGAGATGTCGGCTTCTCCAGCGGCAATCAAGCTGGCCATTCCGCCGAGCGAGGCTCCGATCAGGACGGGTTTGGCATGAAGGCCGGCGGCGAGCTGACGCACGTCATTTGCGAAGTGATCGATCTCGTAGGCGCCGTCGGCCGACCAGTCGCTGTCACCATGGCCGCGTTGGTCCACGGCGATAGCGCAATAGCCATGGTCCGCGAGCACTGCCGCGGTCCGTTTCCAAGCGTGCCGGGTCTGTCCGCCGCCATGCAGCAGCAGCGCGGGAGGCAGATCCGGTGTACCCCAGACATCGCCAACGAGCTCGACGCCGTCGGCCATGCGAAAACTTCGCTGAAAGGGAGGTAATCCGGATGGGCCAGAAAACGCGTCCATGTCAGATCACGTCCTTCTTGCGATCAAAAACGGGCTGCTCGAGGACGTGCTCAACGTGGTCGAACAGCCGCATGCAGGCAATGAGATCGTCCGGATCAGCACTCCTCAGGACACGTTCCTGGATCGAATCGCTGATCCGCAGGATGCGCCGCTGCAGCTTACGGCCGGACTGGGTCAAATAGATGCCGCGGACACGTCGGTCATCCTTCTGCTCGCGCCGCTCGATCAGACCACGTCGCTCCAAGGTATCGAGCAA
>JAJYAH010000231.1 GCA_021779635.1 Pseudomonadota bacterium
ATGTCGGCGATACCGTTTGCCAGCCGCTCGGCGACGCTGGGGTTGGGACCAATCCACAGTTCGACGGAACATGGATCGGTTGCCTGAAAGGAGGCAAGCATGGACTGCAAAAGATAAGTGCCGACGTTGCTAGATGACGCAACGCGCAAGCGAGATTGCGCGAGCATGGTTCGGCTGCGCTCCGCGGTATCGAGCATCGCGCGGGCAAGCGGCGCGAAGGCTGCACCTTGAGATGTTGGCTCAACAATCCCGCGCCGGCGCACGACCAGGGGCGCCGCGAGGTCTTCCTCAAGTTGCCTGATGTGCTCGATAACGGTTGAGGGCGAAAGTTTCAGGTCGCGTGCGGCGGCACGAAATCCGCGCTCGCTGAGAACCGCGAGGAAGGTCTTAGCGTGAACGAGATTGAGCATGAGCGAACTGCTTGCCCGGGTCGTTGACCGCGCCAAACGGAATACGACCGGCCAGAACGTCGAGGATGCTGCGGGCGGCGGAAAACTCTATCTCGCGCCGAACGTGGGTGACCCCTGATCCGATATGCGGGGTAAAAACCGTTGGCGCCAACGGCGTTGTAAGACGCGGATCGATGCGGGTCGGCCGATCCTTCAAAGCCCAATCCTCGCACTCAAACACATCGGCCGCATAGCCCGAAAGGTGTCCGCGAGCGATGGCGTCCGCCACGGCGGTCTCGTCAACCAGCGATCCGCGGGCAGGATTCACGAGTCTTGTACCCGGCTTCATGGCTGCGATGGCTTCGGAATTGACCATGTGCCTGGTGCCCGCGGTCAGCGGCAGCGCAAGCACGACGTAGTCGGAATTGGCGATCAAATCCTCGAAACTTGCCATCGTAACATACGGCCAGGATCTCGTTAGCGCCTCGGACCCGGACTGATCATAGGCCAGCAGCTGGCATTGAAACCCGACAAGGCGTTCGGCGATAGCACGGCCGACGAGTCCAAATCCGACGATACCCACCGTTGCGCCGGCCAGGCCCGTGCCATAGAGCTGGGCGCGCCAACCGTGAAAGCCATTCTTCTTGATGCCGAGATCGCCTGCGACAATGTTCCGGCCCAATGCGAGAATGAGTCCGATCGCCAGCTCCGCGGTCGGCGCCGTCAGCAGGTCCGGGACAATGGTCAACCACACGCCGGCATTTGTCGCGGCCTCAACGTCGATATTGTCACAGCCCTTCAGCGCTGCTCCGATGACGCGAAGCTTGGGGCATGCCGCCAGGAAGGCGGCGTCGATCCTGTCGGTCATGAACGCAAGCAGTCCAACAGCGTCCCGGCATCTCTGTCGCACCTCTTCGTAGGGCCACGGCTCAAGCACCTCATTGACCACAACAGTCGCACTTTCCTCGAGGAGAGCTCTGGTCTCGGGGAAAACGGGGTTGGTCACAACAACTCTGGGTATTTCGGCCATGGCCTCGCTCTCCCCCGCTATTTCAAATAGTTCCGCAGAACGGCACCAATGCCATCTACGATCGTCACGCAAACGAGAATACAAATCAGGATGGCCGATACCTGTGCGTATTCGAGCACGCGCAATGCCGCGATGAGCTCGAAACCGATGCCGCCGGCGCCGACTGCGCCGAGGACGGTCGAGGCGCGAAAATTATATTCCCATCGGTAGATCGTCGTGTCCGCAAGTTGCGGCATGACCTGTGGCAACACCGCATGCCAGATCACCTGGAACCGTGAAGCGCCCGCGGCTCGCGCGGCCTCGACGGGCCTTGGATCGACGTGCTCGATGCTCTCTGCGAAGAATTTTCCGATCATGCCGACGGAATGCAGGCCGACGGCGAGTACTCCCGGCAGGGCTCCGAAGCCGACCATGGCAACGAAGATGATGCCCATGATCAGTTCCGGCACCGATCGCAGCAGATTCAACATCGCTCGCGTTATCCGGTAGGCGATCCGGTTCGGCGTGGTGTTGTGGGCGGCGAGCAGGGCGAGCGGCAACGACAACGCAACGGCAAGCGCGGTTCCCGCGACCGACATTGCGAGTGTATCGGCCAGCGGCCTCAACCATCTGTCGAAGCGCTTGAAATCGGGCGGAAACATATCAACGGACAGCTGCTTCATCGCCGGCCAGGCATCCACGAACCGCCGCGGATCAAGCAGACCGGTGAGCGACATCGCGGCGATGATCAGAAGGATAACAAGGAGAATGGCAGCACCACGCTTGATCCGGGTGGCGTCTTCCCGGACCAGGATGGCATCGTAGTCTGTGGGAGTAGCGCGGCTCATCCCCCGAGCTTCGCCAGGTCGAGATCGAGGACCTTCGCAGTCTCCCGCAAGATGTCGTAGGCGTGATCGTCCGTCGCCCTGAATGCTTCGGCGCGGAAGGTCTTCAATATCTCCTTATCCTTGAGTTCGAGGAACGCCGTCCTGATCGCGGCCTTGAGCTGGGGCGCGAGATATCCCTGCATGACTATCGGATAGTTGGGGATCGGGTCGCTTTCCGCCAGCACAATCACCTTGGTGCCGTCGATCGAACCCTTGGCGACAAGCGACTTGAATATCTCCTGGCTGAGGCCGCCAGCCTGCACCTGGCCGGATTGAACGGCACGCGCGACAGCATCATGCGCGCCGAGGAGAACGTATTTGTAGTCGGTGTCGCCCAAAAGGCCGTTGCGCGCCAGCAACGCGCGTGGGATCAAATGACTGGAGGTCGAGGCAAAGTCGCCATATCCCATCATCTTGCCCTTGATGTCGGCCAGCGACTTTACCGGTCCATCCGCGCGCGTGATGATGACGCTTTTATACGTCGGTGATCCCTTCGAAACGCCGACGGCGAACGGCTCAATGCCCGGTGCCTTCGACTTGGCCAATACATAGGAGAGCGGCCCGAAATACGCGACCTCAATTCGGCCGAACCGCATCGCCTCGATCATCGAGGAGTAGTCGGTCGTGACGATGATCTCGATGTCCTTCCCGAGCGCCTGCTCAAGGTATTTTTTCAGCGGTTGTGCGTTTTGAATGATGGTTGAAGCGTTCTCGTCGGGGAGCAGCGCTACGCGTATGGTGGCAGGATTCTGCGCTTGTTGGGCGGTAGCCGGACCGATGGCAAGGCCCAGCCCCCCGATGGCGCAGCCGAGCAGAAAGTTTCTGCGTTCCATGACCCTGATCCCTTCGATGATCTGAATGCCGACTAAGCCGCTGCCATCTGGGGCGGCACGGTGGTGTAGATTTGGTCCAGAATTGTCTGACCCAGCTGCGATGCGGTGCCTTCAAAAACAATCCGGCCTCCGGCCAGACCGATCACCCGATCGGCGAATCGGCGAGCAAGTTCCACCTGGTGGAGACTGACGATCGCGGTAATGCCGTCTTCGCGGCAAATACGATGAAGGTCCGTCAGCACTTTCTCGCCCGACGCCGGATCGAGACTCGCCACCGGCTCGTCGGCGAGGACAATCTGTGGCCGCTGCGCCATCGCCCTGGCGATGCCGATACGCTGCTGTTGCCCCCCGGAAAGTTCGTCCACCCGATCAAGGGCGCGCTCGAGCAGGCCAACGCGTTCGAGCGATTGCAGCGCGATTCGCCGATCCAACCGAGGCAACGGAAATATGGACCGCAACGAACCGTGCGCACCGACGCGGCCGAGCAGAACGTTTTGTAGCGCGGAAAGACGCCCGATCAGATGATGTTGCTGGAAGATCATTCCCGTTCGCCGGCGATGTTCCCGCAGCGCGCGGCGACTCCGGAAAATCGAACCCCGGCCTTCAACGATGACATCACCGTGAGTTGGCGTAACCAGCCCGTTCAGGCACCGAAGCAGGGTCGACTTGCCCGCCCCTGAGGGCCCCAGCAGCACGAGGAACTGACCCTTGGGAACTGAGATGCTGGTCGGCATGACAGCCGCAACGCCGTTCGGGTAGGTCATTGCGACATTCTGCAATCGCAGCATCGGCCGCTTCCTTGACCCTGATCAGGCTGCCGCCCGCCGGCACTGTGATCGGTTCTTTCGAACGATTGACGTTATTGTTCGGTAGCGCTGATCTACCAATCGCAAATGACACACGGATGACAGCGCCGACATCAGCGAAAGCAGAATTGGCCAGTTCAAAATTCGAAAAGTGTTCTGCAGCAAAGTCTGCAGGCCGCATCAGCGTGAGACCGCGGGTTGTTCGTGTCGCGGCCGGTAAGGCACTCAGAAAAGTGCGAGGGACTCGGTGGGCCTACGGTTTTGCCGGATGAATAAAGGTCCACGGACTGACTTCTGAATCCTTCGGCACTTCGATCGCGATGACGTAAGGACCGCCGTCCGCCAGCGCTTTTTCCAGCGCCGGACGAAATGCCTCGGGCGATGTGACGCGTGCAGCGCCCACTCCGAACGATTCGGCGAGTTTGACGAAATCCGGGTTGACCAGATCGGACGCCACCACGCGGCCGTCGAACCGCTCGCGTTGATCGCGCCGCACATTGCCATAGGCGTTGTTGTTGAAAATCAAGGTGACGACGCCGATGTTGAATTGCACGGCGGTCGCCAGTTCCTGCACGCCGAACATGAAGCCGCCGTCGCCGGTGATCGCGACCACCGGCCGATCGGGATGCGCGACCTTGGCGCCAAGCGCGGTGGGAAAGCCCGCGCCAAGCGTGCCCTGATAGCCTGATGTGATGAAGGTGCGCGGCTGGTAGACCGGAAAGCCGTACCAGGAGGCAAAGCCGACCTGCGACAATTCGTCGGTGACGATGGCATCCGGCGGCAGCACGTCGCGCAGAATGTTGAGATAGGCCATTTGCGGCTGGACAGACTGGACCTGCTTCAGCGCCGCCGCCGAGGCGTCGCGGATCGACGCGCCGCGGCCGGAGGTTTTCATGTAGCCGCGCTTGCGCACCGCCGCCAGCAATTCGCGGGTGCCAGCCTGCGCGTCGGCGACAATGGCGGCATCGGGCGTGAAGCGGCGCATTTCCGACGGATCGATATCGATGCGAACGGATTTCAGCCGTTCGGGACGAAACGGCCAGCGCGACATGGTCGGCAATTCCAGTCGCGTGCCGATGCCGATCATCAGATCGGTTTGCGGCCACAGCCGATACGCCGCCGCCATCGTCAAACCGAGCTCATGGGCGTTGCTGACGATGCCGCGGCCGCTGCGGAACGCCACCACCGGCGCGTCGATCAGTTCCGCCAGTTCAAGGATTTCATCACGCGCGTGAATGGCGCCGCTGCCGACGAAGATCATCGGCGTTTTGCTGCCGGCGATCAGCGCGGCGGCGGCCTTGACGCGCCCGCTATCGGGCTGCGGCGCCGGGAACAGATCGAAACGCCGCGCGGCGGCCACGTCCGTGCGTTGCGTGAACACGTCCCATGGCATTTCCAGCGCCGCGGGACCGCGCCGGCCCGAGAGCATTTCCTGGAACGCGCGCGAAACCAGGGTCGGCGCCGCGTCGGGATATTCGATGCGGTTGGCCCATTTCACGATGCTTCGCAGCGTCGCCAGCTGATCCGGCATCTCATGCAGATGGCCGCGGCCCTTGCCGAGAAACTCCGTCGGCACCTGACCGGTCAGGCAAAGCACAGGCTCGTTCGATCCGAACGCCGTCAGCAATGCAGCCCCGGCGTTGAGCACGCCGGGGCCCGGCACCACACTGAACACGCCGGGCCTGCCGGTCGATCGCGCGTAGCCATAGGCCATGTAGCCGCAAGCCTGCTCGTGGCGGGCCCCGATCACCTTGAGCTGCGCCTGCTGGAACGCATCGAACAATCCATAAATCTGCGCGCCGGGCAGGCTGAACACGGTGTCGACGCCGTGCGCGACCAAACCGCTGACGATGGCTTCGCCGCCGGAAATTGAAGTCATTGCGTTGTCCAATCGCTCATGGGCGGACTCATTTGGGCGGACTCATTCGGTCTCGTCGATAACGCCGTTGCGCAACAGACCGATATTCTCGGCCTCGACCTCGACGATGTCGCCGGGCTTGAGGTAGCGCGGCGGATCGAACCGCGCCCCGGCCCCGGTCGGCGTTCCCGTGACGATAATGTCGCCGGGAACCAGCGTCGTGAATGTCGAAATATAGTTGATCAGGTAACGAAACCCGAAGATCAACCGGCCGGTGCGATCGTCCTGCCGGGTCTCGCCGTTGACCCGCGTGGTCAGCCGGATATCGGCAATCTGCGCTTCGTCGGTATAGGGCACCAGCCATGGGCCGAGGCTGCCGCTGGCCTCGAAATTCTTGCCTTGCGTCACATTGAATTTCGCGTGCCGCACCCAGTCGCGGATGGTGCCTTCATTGCACAGCGTGATCGCCGCGATGTGATCCGGCGCCGCGCTCTCCGCGATATGCCGGCCGGCCTTGCCGACGATCAAGACCACTTCGCCCTCGTAATCGAGCTGCGCCGAGGCGCGCGGACGAACCAGCGGTGTTCCGTGGCCGACGAACGAGCGCGGCGTGCGCATGAACATGCTGGGATATTTCGGCGCGTCCTGGCCGTCCTTGTATTCGGCGTTGCGGTCCGGATAGTTGACGCCGATGCAGATGATCTTTTCCGGCGCCGGGATCGGCGGCAGCCAGGTGATCGCGTCGAGGGCATGGTCCGGCGAACGCTGTGCGGCAGCCTCGGCGAGCTTCATCAAGGCACCTGCGGCTATCACCTCGCGCAGCGTCGGATATTCCTTGCCGAACTGCGCGGAGAGCTCGACGATCCCGCCATCGGTGACAGCGCCATATTTTAGCGATCCGTCAACGGCGAAAGTGGCAAGGCGGGCAGGGGCCATCAGCTTTCCAATACGGTCAACACATCAGTCCGCAACGGTGACATCGGCGACGAATAGCGGTTCGCGGACCGGCTGCCCCGCAAACGGCGATCCCTGCTCGAACCAGGAACGCGGCGCCGGCGCGCCCCATAGCGTCTGCCGCCGCGGATCGCGCAGTGACCAGCGCATCGGCTCGTGGTCATGGTCCATGGTGAAGTAATCGCTGGTGTAAAGCTCGAGGCGATGGCCGTCGGGATCCCGGACGTAGAGAAAGAACGCGTTGGAAATCCCGTGGCGGCCGGGCCCGCGCTCGATGTTCTTGAGATAGCCGCTGGAGGCCATCACGTCGCACAGATGCAGGATGTTCATCGCAGTCGGCACCCAATAGGCGAAGTGGTGCAGGCGAGGGCCCTTGCCGTTGGTGATGGCAAAATCGTGGACGTTGCCCTTGCGGTGCATCCAGGCCGCCGCGATGCGGCCGTTCGGCCCGTCTTCCTCGGCGTATTCGGTGAGCCGGAAGCCCAGCCGGGCGTAGAAGTCGACGGTGTCCTGCACTTCGGCGGCGAATACGTTGAAGTGGTCGAGCCGTTGCGGATGGCAGCCCTTGTAGAGATCGTAGCGGCGCAGCAGATGCGGGCGCTTCTCCATCGATGCGTAGAGCTCGATTTGAAAACCGCAGGGATCGGTGAACTGCAGGGTGCGGCCCTGAAACGGCTGTTCGGCGAATGCGCAAGTGATGCCGTTCTCCGAGAAGAACGCTGCGGCCTTGTCGAGATCCTGCTCGTTGCCGACCTTGAAGCCCAGGCGGTTGCAGGCCGCCGCCGCGGATTTGCGCAGCACCATCGAATGATGCTGACGCTCCTCGCTGCCGCGCAGATAAACCTCCTTGTCGTCGTGATCTTCGACATGGAGCCCGACGGTGTTTTCATAAAATTCGCGGCTCGCCTTCAGATCGACCACGTCGAGCACGACGTGGCTGCACCGGATGATGTTGAAAGGCGGATCGAAAGTATGCTGCGGCACGGGCATGTGTGTTTCCTAGAATGATTTTGAGTTCATCCACACCTCTCCCAACGGGAGAGGGGGCGCGCTGCCGTTGCTGGTCCGGCTGAGCGCATCAGATGCCCGGTTCGACGCCCAGCCGTTGAATCTTGTGCGTCCCCTTGGCAAGCGAGACGTGCTTGGTTTCCATGTAGAAGTCGAACGAATAGTCGCCGCCGTCGCGGCCGATGCCGGACGATTTCATGCCGCCGAACGGGGTGGGCAAGTGGCGGACGTTTTCGGAATTCAGCCAGATCATGCCGGCCTCGAGCGCGTCGGCGACCCGCAGCGCGCGGCCCATCTCCGAAGTCCAGACATAGCCGGTCAATCCGTATTGCACGGAGTTGGCGATCTCGACGGCGTCATTTTCGTCGCGGAATGGAATTACGATTAGGAAAGGACCGAACACTTCTTCCTGCGCGACGCGCATCCCGGCATCGGCGCCGGTGACGAGCGTCGGCTGCACATATTGCCCGCCGCCGGGGCCGTCATGCACCTTGCCGCCGACGGCGATCACCGCGCCGTCTTTTCGCGCGATGTCGAAATAGGAGCAGACTTTTTCCAGATGGCGCTCGTGGATCAGCGGCCCGATTTCGGTCGCGGGATCCAAGGGATGCCCGATCTTCAGCGCCTTCACGCGCGCGGAGAGCTTCTCGACGAATTTCTCAGCGATACTTTGCTGGATCAACAGCCGGCTCGAAGAAGTGCAACGCTCGCCGTTCAGCGAATAGATCATGAACACCACCGCATCGAGCGCGCGGTCAAGGTCGGCGTCGTCGAACACGATCACGGGATTCTTGCCGCCGAGTTCGAAATGGACGCGCTTCAGGCTCGGTGCGCCCTGCGCCATGATCGCGGCACCGGTTGAGGTTTCACCGACGAAGGCGATCGCCTTGATCGCGGGGTGCTCGGTCAAAGCCTTGCCGGCTTCCTCGCCGATGCCGTGCACGGTGTTGAGAACGCCGTCGGGCACGCCGGCCTGCTTCACCAGCCGCGACAGCAGGTCGGCGGTGACCGGCGACCACTCCGCTGGCTTGTGGACCACCGTGCAGCCGGCGGCGAGCGCCGGCGCGATCTTCCAGGTCGACAGCATGAACGGCGTGTTCCACGGCGTGATCACGCCGACCGGGCCGATCGGCACGCGGGTCGAAACGTTCCAGTGCTCGTCGCTCGGCAGGTTCAGGCCGTCGCGCGCATCGGTGCACTTGTCGGCGAAGAAGCGAAAG
>JAJYAH010000232.1 GCA_021779635.1 Pseudomonadota bacterium
CAGACGGCCGAGGGTGTCGGCCAGATCCGGCGGTACCCACACTTCGCGCGGCGTCGGCGCCAGATCGAGCAGTGTGCCGTCGATGTCGAGCAAGAGCGCTGTTTGGTCCAGAGGCGGCAGCAGCGTGCGCGACGCCGGCACCGTCCCCGGCGAGACCTGTTCTGATGGCATATCTTCCTGCGAGGGCACGTCGGCCAAATCCCGATCGACCAATTCCCGGTTCATTTCATTCTACTCCACAAAGGCAAGCGGCGGGGCAACCGATTCCAGCGGCTGACGCTCGGCCGCGACGCAGTAGCGCCAGCCGATAACAGCCGCCGCAATCATCAATCCCGCTCCTGCAAGGTAGCCCGCAAAGACGCTGCCGCGCGATCCGGTATCGACCAGCGCGCCAAACAGCGCGGGACCGGCGACGCCGCCAATTCCGGTTCCGACGGCATAAAACAGCGCAATCGCCAGCGCACGGACCTCCAGCGGAAAGGTTTCACTGACGGTAAGATAGGCCGCACTGGCAGCCGGCGATGCCACAAAGAAAATCACCATCCATGCGATGGTCTGGGTCTGTGCGTTCAACACGCCGATCGCAAACAGATAACCCGAAAGCGCGAGCAGAACGCCGGAAACGCCATAGGTGAGCGTAATCATCACCCGGCGTCCCAACGTGTCGAATAGCCGGCCAAGCAGCAGGGGCCCGAGGAAATTGCCGGCCGCGAACGGCAGAACGTACCATCCGACCTCACTCGACGCGATTCCGTAGAACTCGGTCAGCACCAGCGCGAAAGTGAAGAAGATGGCGTTGTAGAAGAACGCCTGTGCGATCATCAGGGCCAGACCAACCAGCGAGCGTTGACGATAGACCGTGAACAAAGTGCGGGCCACCTCGCGCAGCGGCGTGTGATCGCGCATCTTCAGTTTGATTTTCAACAAGCCTTGTTGACGCGGGTCTTGCAGCTTCCCGGTGACCGATCGCTCGATATCTTCGATGATCGCGCGGGCTTGTTCGGGATGGCCATGAATCATCAACCACCGTGGACTTTCCGGAATCCACATCCGCATCACCAACACCACGAGGCCGAGACAGGCGCCGGTGAGATACGCCAGCCGCCAGCCAAGATCGGGACCGATCCGGTGCGGATCGAGCAGAACGATCGCGCTGGTGGCGCCCATCGCCGCGCCGATCCAGAAGCTGCCGTTGATGACGAGATCCGTCCATCCGCGATACCGCGCGGGCACCAATTCCTGAATCGTCGAATTGATCGCGGTGTATTCGCCGCCGATGCCGGCGCCGGTGAGAAATCGAAACAGCGCGTAGCTCGCAACACCCCAGGACAGCGCGGTTGCCGCCGTGGCGGTGAGGTAAAGCGCCAGCGTGATGAAGAACAACTTCTTGCGCCCGATCCGGTCCGTGAGCCAGCCGAATCCAAGCGCGCCGAGCACTGCGCCCGCCAGGTATGCGCTGTTGGAAAATCCGACATCGAAATTGGTGAACTGGAGCGCCGGGCTATCCTTCAACGCGCCGGACAACGCGCCGGCCAGCGTGACTTCCAGCCCGTCCAGGATCCAGGTGATGCCGAGCGCCAGCACAACACGGGTATGGAAACCGCTCCAGCGCAGACGATCGAGGCGGGAAGGAATGGTGGTTTCGACGATGCGGTCGTCGGTCCGTGGCATCGGCACCGGCGCAACCGCCTTCAAAAGAATTGTCGCATCATGCCGGCCGGCCATGCCGCGTTGCTCCAGTGCTTGCCGTCTGCAAAACTCCGGGAAAGGAGCGCGGCGATCCAATACCGATTCGGGCTGCGATCGCTGCCGTCTATTCGGATCAGACCAACGGGAAATGCCCGGACAATTGAGGCCCCGAGACTTCCCGACCAACGCGATTGAGCCGCAAGGGTTCCCGCCTTGTGGCGGGAACCGATCCGGGCCGCTATCGTTTTTTCGGTGTCAAGGAGCCCGTCATGGTAGAACGCCGCCGAAAACAAACGCATTCGCACAAAACGGCGGCTCGCAGGGCCACCCGCAAGACCAGCCGAACGAGGGCCGGGAGACCGGGTTCGGTACAGAAAAAAGCTTCCGCAAAGAAGTCTGCCGCCAAGCCGTCGCCAAAACGCTGGTCGCAACGCGTGACACAGGAAAGCGATGCGCTTGATCTCAGACACGGCGTTTTCAAACTGACCGATCCGAAGAAGATCGCGGCTTCACTCAAGCGCTCCGCGGAGCGCAGTTCGCGCCGCAAGACCAGCGCGTATCGATCCGCGCTCTCCATGTTGACGTTTTATATCAACCGTGCCGGCAAGACGCTGCCGAAACCACAGCGAGAGCGACTGCAACGCGCCAAGACCGAGTTGAAACATCAGTTCGGCCGCGAGTGAAGCACGTTTTCGTGCAGGGTCGGCCCGCGACGAGCCGCGATAAACGGCGCTCTACGCGGCGCGGATATTCGACATGAACCGGGCGAGTTCCTCACGCAAGCGCGTGCTTTCGGTCGAAAGGGTTCGCGCCGAATTCAGCACATCCGCCGATGCGGAGCCGGTTTCCGTGGCGCCGCGGTTGACCTGCACGATATTGGCGGCAGCTTCATGGGTTCCCTGGGCGACGTGCTGAACGCTGCGCGCGATTTCCTGGGTTGCCGAGCTTTGTTGCTCCACCGCCCCGGCGATCGTCGATGCGATGTTCGAAATCTGCGCGATGGTGCCGCCGATTTCCTTGATGGCCGCAACCGATTCCTGCGTTGCTCCCTGCATTCCGGAAATGTGAGACGATATTTCATCGGTCGCCTTGGCGGTCTGGCTGGCCAGCGATTTGACCTCGGAGGCGACGACGGCGAATCCCCGGCCGGCCTCGCCGGCGCGGGCGGCTTCGATGGTAGCGTTCAACGCCAGCAGGTTTGTCTGCTCGGCGATTGCCGTGATCAGCTTGACCACGTCGCCGATCTGCTGCGCGGCACGCGACAATTTGCCGATGCGTGCATCGGTTTGCTGCGCCTGAAGCACCGCCGCCTCCGCGATCTGACTGGATTCGCGCACCCGTCTTCCGATTTCATCGACCGATGTGGAAAGCTCCTCCGTCGCTGACGCGACCGACTGGATATTGCTGGACGCTTCTTCCGATGCGCCCGCCACATGGCTGGAGAGGCTCTGCGTGGTCTCCGCGGTCCGCGTCAATGTTCCGGCGGCGGATTCCAGTTGAACGGCCGACGCCGAAACGTTCGACACTATGGCGCCCACGGCGGTCTCGAATTCATCGGCGAAGCGAATGAGTTCGGTGCGGCGCGCCGCGCTATTCGCCCGGTTCTGGTTATCCTGAGCCGCGGCATCGCGCTCGGCCTTGGCGATGGCCTGCAGCTTGAATTCTTCCACCGCGCCCGCCATCTCGCCGAGTTCATCCTTGCGGCCGAGGCCGGGCAACACGACGTCGAACTTGCCGTTGGCGAGTTCACGCATAGCCTGGCACATCGCCGTCATCGGCCGGGAGATGCCCCTGCCCAGCAACAGTGCCAGCACGGTACCGAGCAGGAAGCTGCCGGCCGCGAGCATCACGATCAGGTGCTCGGCCTCGCCGATGATCGCGTCCGATTCGGATTCAAGTCGTCGCTGATCGGAAAGCAGATCCGCTTTCAACGCGCTTGAGCCTTGCATGATGGCGGTCGTGGACTTGGCCATCTCGGTCGTCAGTTGATCGACCGATTTTGCATTTTCGACGAGCGTGCTGAACGCCTGCCGATATGCGGTAAGCATGCCGGATGCTTCCTTGAGGCCCAGCACGATCTTTTCATCGGTCGACGATATCGCTTGCAGCGAATTTTCAACGAACTTGAGGCGCGCCAGCGCGCTGGTGGCAACCGCCAGGTCGGAATTGACGACAAAAGTGTTGGCGAGCCCCGTCACAGCCAGATATTGCGTCGCGACCTGCTTGACGCCGAGTTCCACGGCGGGAAGCTCCGCTTCGGAGGCCTTGCTCGCGAGATC
The DNA here is from genome assembly GCA_021779635.1 of Pseudomonadota bacterium. Next base: position 3,969 of record JAJYAH010000232.1, read on the forward strand.
GTCGAGTTTGTAGCGCAGCATGGTGCCGCCGCGCGTGAGCTGGTTTTGCGCGACCAGCGCACTATCGCTCTTGACCTTGAGAATATCGGCAAAAATTCCGGCAAAGGTCCCGAATTCAGTGGCGAGGCGCCTGACCTGATCGAGACGTGCCGGATTCGCAGTGCCCTTCATCGATCGATCGATCGCGTCCTTCAGACCCGCTTCGGCGGTCAGCGCCGCCTTGCCATCGTCTTCCTTCCCGGTCACCACATAATACCGCGCCAACGCCTGGTACGAAGTGAGCTCGCGGTCGATATTGCGCGCCAGATCGGCTTCCGACACGCTGTTCCGGTAGGAGGCGACGCCGGCGGAGACATGCTCAAATCCAAGATAGGCGATGCCCAGGCTCGCTACCGAAATGGCGAGCACGATCGCAAAGCCGAGCATGATTTTTGCGCGAAACCGCAAGGTCGGGAGCTTCAGCGATATCGATTGCGGCCGCGCATATTTCGACAATCCCACTTCGAACCCCCGCTTTACTTCAGAAACCGGCAAAACCAGGAGCGCAAGCTCCCGGATTCGAAGCCGAAAACTAAACGAGAATGGATAAGAGGCCGTAAACCATAGCGCTTGCTGGTGGAAATCAGCTTGCGATGCACAAACGGGCCGTTCATGCCGGATTTCACGGGGGTTACGTTGCACTGCACCGGCCACGCCGCCGTACTCCGTCTCCGTCGGGTCACAGGCGCTGGCCACCTCTCGCAAGGCAGGACCATTTCGCCGGCGAGACTTCGGAAGCATTTCCGGCGATGTGGCATCCGGTTTGCCGAAGCAAATGCTCCTCTCTATAATTTTCCGCGCATTTTGATCGCAAAGCCGCTATCCACTGCTGCGGAAACCGCCCTTCTTCCCTTCATCAACGGAAAAACAACGTGCTCGATAAATCAGCGCCACAATCCTCCACCCGCACCTCCGGCCCGTTGGCCGGTTTTCGTATTATCGAATTTGCCGGCATCGGACCTGGCCCCTTCGCATGCATGATGCTGGCCGATATGGGCGCCGAGGTGGTCACGCTCGATCGGGTCGGCGCCAAGAAGAATCTGAAATCGGTGGCCGGTCGCGGGCGAAAAGTCGTGGAGGTCGACCTTAAGAGCAAGGACGCTATCGCACAGGTACTCGATCTTCTGAGCCACGCCGACGCGCTGATCGAGGGCTTCCGTCCCGGCGTAATGGAGCGGTTGGGGTTAGGGCCCGACGTCGTGCAGGCGCGCAATCCGCGCCTCGTCTATGGCCGCATGACCGGATGGGGTCAGGAAGGTCCGCTGGCGCAGGCTGCCGGCCATGACATCAACTACATCTCGGTGACCGGCGCGCTGGCCGCGATCGGCGGCAAGGACAAGCCGGTGCCCCCGCTCAATCTGGTGGGCGATTTCGGCGGCGGAGCACTCTATCTCGTGGTCGGCGTGCTCGCAGCCCTCCTGGAAGCGTCGAAGTCAGGCAAGGGACAGGTGGTCGATGCCGCGATGTGCGACGGCGCCGCGTCGCTGATGTCGATGTTCTTCGATATGGCGGCCGCGGGCCGATGGACCGAGCAGCGTGAGAGCAATTTCCTCGACGGCGGCGCGCATTTCTATGGCGTCTATGAATGCGCGTGCGGCCGGTTCATTTCGATCGGCTCGATCGAGCCGCAGTTCTACGCCTTGCTGCGCCAACATGCCGGTCTTTCCGAGCCGGGCTTCGATCAGCAGATGGACCCGAAGGCATGGCCGGCGCTCAAGCAAAAACTGGCGGAAGTGTTCAAGACCAAGACGCGCGACGAATGGTGCGCCATCATGGAGGGCACCGACGTCTGCTTTGCGCCGGTCCTGACCATGCGCGAGGCGCCGGAACATCCGCATATGGCCGCCCGAGAGGTTTTTGTCACCCGCCATGGCGTCACGCAGCCCGCGCCGGCGCCACGTTTTTCGCGCACGCCCTCGGCGATCCGCGAGGCGGCCAAGGTGGATATTGCCGAGTTGACGAGCGAGTGGAAGGCGGCCGGGTAACATACCTTCTCGTTATGGCCGGGCTTGTTGTCCCGGCCATGATGTCGAAATATGACCGCTCGAATCTATGGCGTCAGTTGCTGGGCTATGTTTTACGCCGCGCCCTTCAATGTCAGCACGCCACGGCGAATCTGGTCTTCCTCGATCGATTCGAACAACGCCTTGAAGTTGCCCTCGCCGAACCCGTCGTCGCCCTTGCGCTGAATGAACTCGAAGAAGATCGGGCCGATGGCGTTGGCGGAAAAAATCTGCAGCAGAACCTTGGTATGGCCGCCATCGACCACGCCTTCGCCGTCGATCAGGATGCCGTCACGCTGCAATCGCGCGACGTCCTCGCCGTGCTTCGGCAGACGCGCATCGATCCTCTCGAAATAGGTCGCGGGCGGTGGCGGCATGAACGGCAGGCCGTCGGCGCGGAAGGTCTCGACGGTGCGGTAGATGTCTTTTGAGCCGCAGGCGATGTGCTGGATGCCCTCGCCGCGATAGACATTGAGATATTCCTCGATCTGGCCGAAATCGCCGGCGTCCTCATTGATCGGAATCCGGATCTTGCCGTCGGGACTGGTCAGCGCCCGCGAGAACAGGCCCGAAGCCCGGCCCTCGATATCGAAAAAGCGAATCTGCCGAAAATTGAACAGCCTTTCGTAGAAGCTGGTCCAGGCGTCCATGCGGCCGCGATGGACGTTGTGGGTAAGGTGATCCAGATAAAACAGCCCAGCCCCTTCCGGCCGCGGATTTGATGCGCCGAGCCAGTCGAACTCGGCGTCATAGGCCGAACCCTTCGCGCCGTAGCGATCGACGAAATACAACAGGCTGCCACCAATGCCCTTGATCGCAGGGACATCGAGCGTCTTCTGCGCCGACGGAATGTCGGCAGGCTCCGCGCCGAGCGATAGCGCGCGTTCATAGGCCCGCTTCGCGTCTACCACGCGAAATGCCATCGACGGCGCACAGGGCCCGTGCGCGGCGACAAAGGCATAACCGTGGGTGCCGGGCGCTTCATTGACGACGTAGTTGATGTCGCCCTGGCGATAGACCGTGATCTTCCGGGACCGGTGCCGCGCCACCGGCACATAACCCATCAGCTTGAACAGCGCGTGCAGTTCTTCGGCCCTCGGATGCGCGTATTCGACAAACTCAAAACCGTCGGTACCCATCGGATTATCCGCGCTGATCACCGCGGTCGGCGCGTCGTGCGGAAATGGACCCATCGCTGATCTCCCTGGCCGCTGATTTGCTTGATTTGACGGCGTGGATATTCAGTCATTGAGGTCGCAAGATGTATGTAAATGGCGGATAAATATGCTAAAATATGCACGTTTTATGCACCAATGAGGATAATATTGCATGATCTCGGTGGATGCCTTCGACCTCAAGATATTGAGCGCGCTGCAGGACGACGGCCGGCTGACCAATCAGCAATTGGCCGATGTCGCCGGCCTATCGGCATCGCAATGCTCGCGGCGGCGCATGCGGCTGGAAGAAGAGAATGTGATATCCGGCTATCACGCCGACCTCGCCAGCGAAGCGCTCGGCTTCAACGTGATCGCATTCATTCACATCACGCTAGCGACGCATTCGCCCGACAATGCCAAGCGGTTTCGTGCCCTCGTCAATCGCGTTGACCATATCCAGGAGGCCTATTCGCTCACCGGCGACGCCGACTATCTGCTAAAGGCCGTGCTGCGCGATCTGAAGAGCCTGTCCGATATCGTCAACAACGTGCTGATGCCGCACCAGAGCGTGGCGCATGTGCGTTCGTCAATCGTGCTCGATCGCTTGAAGGAGAGCTCAAAGCTGCCGCTGCTCGCATGATCCCGAAATGCATGTCCGAAATCGAGGGAGATTCGTCCTTCGCATGGGGCGTCTGATTTGCGATGCTCCGCCGCGCCTCAACATGGGAGACGCCCATGGCGCTGCAACTTCGACCGAACTGCGAGTATTGCGACAAGGATCTCCCGCCCGGTTCGACGGAAGCACGGATCTGCAGCTATGAGTGCACGTTCTGCGCGGACTGTGTCGAGTACAAGCTCCATAATGTGTGCCCGAACTGCGGCGGCGGTTTTGTTCCGCGGCCGATCAGGCCGGCCACGGAATGGCGTGCCGGCGTATGCACCGAGGCGCATCCGCCATCGAGCAAGCGCGTCCATCTCAAGTTCAGTCTTGACGACGTCGCCGAGCATTCGGCCCGCATCCGCGAAATTCCCCCCGAGGATCGCTGACGTCATTACGTCGCTGGCAGAATCGTGCCCTCGACTTCGCCAAAGCCGACGCGGTAGCCATTGCCCTGGCACCAGCCGCGCATCACGAGCGAATCGCCGTCTTCCAGAAATGTCCGCTTGACGCCGCCGGGAAGTTCAACCGGCTCGGCGCCGTTCCAGCTGATTTCAAGCAGGCTGCCGCGCTGATGTTTCTCCGGGCCGCTGATGGTGCCGGAGCCCAAGAGATCGCCGACATTCATTGCGCAGCCGGACGAGGCGTGGTGCACCAATTGCTGCACCGACGACCAGTACATGTATTTGAAATTGGTCCGGCAGATGCTGGTAGCCTCGTTCACTTGCGCCGCGCGCAAGCCGACATCGAGCTGCAGGTCGTAATTGTTCGGCTGCACCTGCTGCAAATACGGCAGCGGCAGCGGGTCCTGCGCCGGGCCATGAACACGAAACGGTTCCAGCGCCTCGCGGGTGACGATCCAGGGGCTGATCGAGGTCGCGAATGCCTTGGCCTGGAACGGCCCGAGCGGCACGTATTCCCATTGCTGGATATCGCGCGCGCTCCAGTCGTTGAGCAGCGTAAAGCCGAAGATCATGTTCTCCGCCTGTTGCTCGGTAAGCATCTCGCCCATCGGCGACGGCTGCCCGATCACGACGCCCATTTCCAGCTCGAAGTCCAGTCGCTTGCAGGGACCGAAGCTTGGCGATTCCATATTCGGCGGCTTCAACTGGCCGCGCGGCCGGCGC
>JAJYAH010000233.1 GCA_021779635.1 Pseudomonadota bacterium
GGGCCTTCGCCTTTTCGCCCGGCAGTGTGCCCGCTTCACTGGCAATCGACATCGCGGCGTTGAATTGACGAAACCCGATCGCGGCGAGTTCGCTGACGAGGCCGGTCAGGTCGCCGAAATGATGGGTTGGCGCTGCGTGCGAGACGCCGGCCTCGCGCGCGACCGCGCGTAGCGTCAGGCCGGCCAGCCCGTCGCGCTCGAGCACCCGCTCGGCCGCCTCCAGCAACGCGCCGTGCAGCGCGCCGTGATGGTACGGCGCGGCTTCCCCTGCGCCGGAAGGGCGGGATGCACTTCGTTTTCGCGCCCGCGCCGGCGCGACATTACTCGCAGCCGACCGGGTGCGGGCTCGGGGGGCGCCGGGTCTTTTTGTCATTTCGGCGTTATAGGCCGCTATTTTTACACTGTAAAGATTTCGCTTGACGATTGCTGCGGTCGCCTGCATCGACATCTTTACGATGTAAAGATAAATCCATGGAGCGACCGATGCAGCAGCCAGCGACCACCCAAGCGGCCCGCACCAATCTGGCGCCGATGCCGATGGAATGCGACGCGCCGTTTCTGAAGGTTGTGGGTGAACTACCGCACGAACTCAACGGCACGCTCTATCGCAACGGACCCAATCCGCAATTCGAGGCTCCCGGCGCGCACTGGTTCGTCGGCGACGGCATGCTGCACGCCTTCCACCTCGAAAACGGCCGCGCCAGTTACCGCAACCGCTGGGTCCGCACGCCGAAATGGCAGGCCGAGCACGACGCCGGCCGCGCCTTGTTCGGTGGCTTCGGCCGAAAATTGCCCGATGCGCCCGCCTCGATTACCCAGGACGGCGGCGTCGCCAACACCAACATCATTTTCCACGGCGGTCGCCTGCTCGCGCTGGAGGAGGGCCACCTGCCGACCGAGATCGAGCCCGGCACGCTGAACCGGCGCGGCTATTGCGACTATGACGGCAGCATCGCCGGACCTTTCACCGCGCATCCGAAGATCGATCCCGTCAACGGCGAGATGGTGTTCTTCGGCTACAACGCCGCAGGACCCCTGACGCCTGCGCTTTCCTTCGGATCCGTCAATGCATCCGGCGTGGTGACGCGGTTCGACCGCTTCGATGCGCCCTATGCCAGCATGGTGCACGACTTCATCGTCACCGAACATCATCTGTTGTTTCCGATCCTGCCCATTACCGGCAGCATGGAGCGCGCGATGCGCGGCCGGATGCCTTACGCCTGGGAGCCGGACAAGGGTGCCTATGTCGGCGTCATGAAGCGCAACGGCGCGCCTAAGGATATCGTCTGGTTTCGCGCCGAGAGCTGCTACGTCTTCCACGTCATGAATGCGTGGGAAGAAGGCGACCGCATCGTCGCCGACGTCATGCAGTTCCAGGAAGCCCCCTTGTTCAACCATCCGGACGGCTCGCCGACCGACCCGAAGAAGTCGCGCGCCCGGCTGTGCCGCTGGACCTTCGATCTCGCGGGCAATACCGACCGCTTCACGCAAACCTATCTCGACGATGTCACCGGCGAATTTCCGCGCATCGACGATCGCCGCGCCGGGCTTGCCAGCCGCCACGGCTGGTATGCCTGCGCCAACCCCGGTCTGCCTATGTTCGGCGCGCTGTCGGGCGTGGTGCATGTCGACGGCAAGGGATCGCGGCTTGGCCAATATCTGCTGCCCGCCGGCGATACCATCTCCGAACCGGTGTTCGTCGCCCGCGGCGATGATGCCGCCGAAGGCGATGGCTGGCTGCTGGCGGTGGTCTGGCGTGCCGCCGAGAACCGCAGCGATCTGGCCGTGTTCAATGCCACCGATGTCGAAGCTGGCCCCGTGGCGCTGGTGCAACTGGGGCATCGGGTGCCCGACGGCTTTCACGGCAACTGGGTTGCGGCGGCGTAAGCTGCAGTAACGGGCGGACTTCAACTTAACCTTTTCCGTCATGCCCGGGCTCGTCCCTGCCATGACGAGTTCGCGTTAACGCATCCTCGAAAAACGCAGTGAATTTCAACCCTCCTCACCTTATTTTGACACTGTAAAGATTTCACTTGACCCGCCTTCTTTCCAGACCTAACGTATCTTTACGATGTAAAGATTGGTCTCACGAGGCTGCCCATGATGATCTTCCTGATCCTTGCGCCCTACGCCGCCTTCACCCTGCTGATGCTGGTGAGTTCGTCCGTGCTAAGCCTGTTCGCGGCCGCAGCGATCTGCCTGATGGTGATCGGGTATGACGTGCTTCGCGGCCGCTCCATCAAGCTGCTCGGCGCCGGCTCCGCGATCCTGTTCGCGTCACTCGGCGGCTACCTCACTTTGATCGATCCCGGCCTGAGCCCTTCGGCCGTCAAGCTGACGGTCGACTGCGGCATGTTGGCGATCGCGCTGCTGTCGCTGGCGATCCGCCGGCCATTCACGCAGCAATATGCCCTGGAGGTCGTCGACGCCGAAACCGCCGGTTTGCCGGGCTTTTTGACGGCAAACTATGTCATCACGGCGGTGTGGGCGCTGGCTTTCCTGTTGATGTTGATGGCCAACGCACTGATGATCTATCTGCCCGGGCTGCCGCTCTGGTCGGGATTGGCGATCGCCTTCGCCGCCCGCAACACCGCGCTTTATTTCACCAGATGGTACCCGCGATACCGGCTCGCAAAATTCGCAAGCTCCGCCACCGCGCTGTCCGGCTGCCGACGAAGGCTTCGAAATTCACCGAAGCCGAGTGCAACGAAACCGGAAATTCAACGAAACTTGAGGACAAGACGATGAAAGACGTGTTCGCCAAACTCGCCGTCGACTTCTTCTCGACCATCGTGTTCATCGCCGTGTACATGATCACCGACAATGTGGTGCTGGCGACCGGCGTGGCGATCGCCGGGGCCCTGGCTCAGGTGATCTACGCCCATCTCAAGGGCCAGCAACTCGGCTTCATGACCTATGCCAGCCTGGCGCTGGTGATCGCGCTCGGCGGCGCGACGCTGTTGACCCGCGATCCGCGTTTCGTGCTGGCGAAGCCAGCGATCGCGCATTTTGCGATCGGCGCGATCATGTTGAAGCGCGGCTGGATGCTGCGTTACATGCCCCCGATCGTGGCCGAGACCATTCCCGAATACGTCACCGTGGCGGGCTACGCCTGGGCCGCACTGATGTTTGCGCTCGGCGCCGGCACCATCGCGATCGCGCTGACCGGCGACATGAAATTGTGGGCGATCTATGTGTCGGTGGTGGCGATGGGTGCGAAAATCACGACCTTTGTCGTGCAGTATGTCGCGTTTCGCATGCTGGTCAGAAGCCGGCTTCGCTCCGTCAACGCTTGACAAGACGGTTGGGCTTGGGCGGCGAGATGCGCTATACCGTCCCCCCAAGCTATCCAGAACCATTCCGGTTTTGCGAACAAGAATGTGAGGAGACCAAAATGGCCGTGGACGGAAACTGGAATATCGTCATGAGCACGCCGATGGGCGATCGCAACGCGACGCTGACGCTGAAGAATTCGGGCGGCGCACTGACGGGCACCCAGGCCGCCGAAGGCAATTCGACCGAGATTTTCGACGGCACGGCCAATGGCGACGACGTCGCCTGGAAAGTCTCCATCACCAACCCGATGCCGCTGACGCTCGAATTCAACGGCAAGGTTGCCGGCGACAGCATCTCCGGCGAAATGGGGATCGGCCCGATGGGCAGCTTCCCGTTCAAGGGGACAAGGGCGTAAAGCCATCGCTGGTCGTCCCGGCGCCTCGCCGCGGCACAGCGCGCTCCCTCGCCCCGCTCTTGCGGGGAGAGGGTTGGGGTGAGGGGCTCTCCGGCCCGCGAGCATTGGGTTCGGGATGGGCGCAGTGCCCTGCCCCTCACCCGAAATCTTCGCTGCGCGTGAATTTCGACCTCTCCCCGCAAAAGCGCGGGGCGAGGTTAAGTCAACCCAGATTCAATTCCTTGAAGAAGTCATTGCCCTTGTCGTCGATGATGATGAAGGCCGGGAAATCCTCGACCTCGATGCGCCAGATCGCTTCCATGCCGAGTTCGGGATATTCCACCACCTCGACCTTCTTGATGCAGTGCTCGGCGAGGTTCGCCGCCGCACCGCCGATCGAGCCGAGATAGAAGCCGCCGTGCTTCTTGCAGGCCTCGCGCACCGCCGCCGCGCGGTTGCCCTTGGCCAGCATCACCATCGATCCCCCCGCCGCCTGGAACTGGTCGACGAACGAGTCCATCCTTCCCGCCGTGGTCGGTCCGAACGCGCCGGAAGCGTAGCCTTCCGGGGTCTTCGCCGGGCCGGCGTAGTAGATCGGATGGTTCTTGAAATAGTCGGGTAGCGGCTCGCCCCGCTCGAGCCGCTCGCGCAATTTGGCATGCGCGGAATCCCGCGCCACGATCATGGTGCCTGATAGCGACAGCCGGGTCTTGATCGGGTGCTTTGACAGCGTCGACAGGATATCCTTCATCGGCTGGTTGAGATTGATCTTGACCACCTCGCCGCCGAGCGCCTGCTCGACCACAGGCAGATATTGCGCGGGATTATGCTCGAGTTCCTCGAGATAGACGCCGTCTTTCGTGATCTTGCCGAGCACCTGACGATCCGCCGAGCAGGAGACGCCAAGGCCGATCGGCAATGAGGCGCCGTGGCGCGGCAGCCGGATCACGCGGACATCGTGGCAGAAATACTTGCCGCCGAACTGCGCGCCGACGCCGAGCGACTGCGTCATCTTCAGGATTTCCTGCTCCATCTCGAGATCGCGGAAGGCATTGCCGTCGGCCGAGCCGTGGGTCGGCAACGCATCGAGATAGCGCGCCGAGGCGAGCTTCACCGTCTTCATGCAGAGTTCGGCCGAGGTGCCGCCGATCACGATCGCAAGGTGATACGGCGGACACGCCGCGGTGCCGAGCGTCAGCACCTTCTCTTTCAGGAATGCCAGCATGCGGTCGCGGGTCAGGACCGAGGGCGTGGCCTGGAACAGGAAGCTCTTGTTGGCCGAGCCCCCGCCCTTGGCCATGAACATGAACTTGTAGGCATCATCGCCCTCGGCGTAGATCTCGCACTGCGCGGGCATGTTGTTGGCGGTGTTCTTTTCCTCATACATCGACAGCGGTGCTACTTGCGAATAGCGCAGATTGCGCCGCAGATAGGCGTCGCGCGCCCCTTCGCTCAGGGCCGCCTCGTCGTCGCCATCGGTGAGGACGCGCGAGCCTTTCTTGCCCATGATGATGGCGGTGCCGGTGTCCTGGCACATCGGCAACACGCCGCCGGCGGCGATGTTGGCATTCTTGAGAAAATCGAAAGCGACGAACTTGTCGTTGTCGCTGGCTTCCTTGTCGTCGAGGATGCTGCGCAGCTGCTTCAGATGCCCCGGCCGCAAATAATGGTTGATGTCGCCGAAGGCTGCCTCCGACAGCGCCCGCAGCGCCTCGCGCGACACCACCAGCATATCCCTGCCCAGCACCTTCTCGACCCGCACGCCGTCGGTGGTGATCTTCTTGTAGGGCGTGGTGTCCGCACCCAGCGGAAACAGCGGCGTGTGCTTGTAGGGCGGAACGGGCTTGGGATTAGGGATGGCGGTGGGGGCGTTCATGGTTTGCTCGCAGGTTCGGGAGCCGGAAACGTCCGCTTCGAGACGCCGGCGGTCGAACCGTTCTAAGCACTTTTAGGGCAAAAGGAAGGTTCTGGATGTCATGCCGGCCCAGCATGTTTTCCCGGTTTACCCTTTCTGTCTTCCCTTCACCGAAGCATGAGACCCGCTCTTGCGCTAACCGTTGGTGGACGCTTCAATGCGCGCAAGGGGGCATTCACCATGGCATTGAAACCTGAATTTCGCAGATCGAGCTTGCGCGCAGCCACGCTGGCGCTGCCGGCGGCGATGGCGCTGACCGTATCGGGCGCATCGCCGGCGCACGCCGATCGCTGCGACGATCTCGCCGCCCACCTCAAGGGCCAGATCGACGGTCTCAAAGTCGGCATCACCGCTGGCCGCGTCATCTATCTGTCGCATCCGCTGGCCAAAGAGCTGTCCCTCGGCTGCGCAAACCGCAAATTCAGCAACGAATTGTATGCCAAGGCCAACAGCCGCAAGCCTAAGCCGGAATTCCTCGATTTCGTTGCCGGCACTGCCGCCCTCATCTTTACTGTGCCGAAAGATGAAATGCTGAAGGGGGTTTCACGGTGCATGTCGCGGATGGGCATTTTTCGCGGCGACGATGTCTCGATGCGTTACCGGCGGCTCGACATGAATTGCACGCGAACCAAGACCGAAGCCGCGATTGCGATTTCGCGCGGCACGGACCAGTAAGGCGCTGACAAAATCGCTGACATTTCGAGGGATATTCGAGCCATCCGTTCACCATAGCAGCCGGATCGCTCTTTATCGCCCGGGATTTACGATTCAGATTCATAAAGCCTTGGCCCTCGCCCCGTCACAGTCGGGCGAAGCAACCAAGGATCTTTTCGATGAGTATTTCGGCGATCACGACATCAGCCCCTGTCACGGCGTCAGCCCCGGTGACGGCCTCCGATACCAGCGCGGCCAAAACCCCGGACACGTCGAACGACGGCAATGCCGACGATGCGACCGAGGCCCAGCCTCCGGTTGTGGCAACCCTTCCCCCCGGCCAGGGAACGCGGATCGACCAGATCGTCTGAGCGGGTTCGCTCGAATTCGAGCAAGCCGCGGCATGGCGCCCGCTAGCTGCCGCCAGGGAAAACAACCGCCGCAAGTTTGCCGGAAATAGCGCGATCATCGAGACGGCGCGGGGAACGGGCGCATCGCATGATCGTAAAATGGCTGCTGCAGACCCTGATCTGGATCGTCGCGATCGGCGCGCTGTTGTTCGTGCCCGCGGGCACGCTGCACTGGCCGGCGGCGTGGGTGTTCCTGGCGACGCTCGCCGTGATCGGCATAACGGGCGGATGGTGGCTGGCCCGGACCGATCCGGCGCTGCTTGCCGAGCGGATGCGCCCGCTGATGCGGGCCGAACAGCCGGCCGCCGACAAGAAATTTATCGTGGTGTTCGGCGCGACGGCTCTGATCTGGCTGATCGCCATCGGGTTCGATGCCCGCTGGCACGCCTCCGCCGTCCCGATCGCCCTGCACGCGCTCGGTTTTGCCATGATGGTCGGCTCCAGCGTCTTTGTCATGTGGGTGATGCACGAGAATTCGTTCGCGTCAGTGGTCGTCAGGCTGCAGACCGAGCGCGGCCACCGCGTCGTCAGCACCGGCCCCTACGCCTGGGTACGGCATCCGATGTACAGCGGCGCCGTTCTGCTTCTGGTCGGCGCATCGTTGCTGCTGGGCTCGTGGTGGGGCGTGGCGATATCGCCGCTGTTCGCTGTGCTGTTCGCCGTGCGCGCCGGGATCGAGGAACGCGCGCTGATCGCGGGCCTGCCCGGCTATGCCGACTACGCCGCCCGGGTACGCTACCGGCTGGCGCCGGGACTTTGGTGAGAATCGAACCGCCGCCGGCAAAATGGCTTATACTGGAGCATGATCCGGGAAAGTGGGTACCGGTTTTCCCGGACAAACGGCTTCGTTTGTTCCAAGATCATGCTCAATCAAAAAGATAGAGCGAGATGGCTATTCGACGAATAGCCGTCTCGCTCCAGGGATAATGGCCATTCACGGAGCGGACCGATGCCCCAGACCAAGACCTACACCGGCGGCTGCCACTGCGGCATGGTGCGTTTTGAATGCACCAGCGACCTGGCGATGGTGACCGCGTGCAATTGCTCGATCTGCACCAAGAAGGGCCTGCACTTCGCGTTCCTGCCGCCGAAGAGTTTCCAGTTGCGGGCCGGGGAGGACAATCTGAAGGAATATCTGTTCAACAAGCACGCGATCCGGCATCAGCTCTGCAACGACTGCGGCGTCGACGTGTTCGCGCGCGGCACCAAGCCTGACGGCACCGAGGTGATCGCGCTGAACGTCAGTTGCATCGACGGCATCGAGCTGGAAAAGCTGGCGATGACGCCGATCGATGGAAGGAACAGGTGAGATCTTAAGCTTGGGCGCGCTGCGAGTTCAGTTTCACCTCTCCCGTAGGGAGAGGTCGGATCGCCCTTGCGATCCGGGTGAGGGGTCAGGGAGCCCGCTTGCGTTGTTGCAAATGCTGGCGTCAGTCATTCTGCATGTCCAGGTCAGTCATTCTAAATATCCAGCGCCTTGTAGCGGCGGAAGATGCCGTCCTCGTTGAAGGCGACGCGGCGGTCGCTGGCAAGATAGGCCTTGATGTTGGGTCGCGCGGCGACGCGGTCGTGCAGATCGACGAGCCCGGGGATGCTGCGCTCGAAGGCCTTCATGCGCCTCGGAAAGGCGTAGCGCAGCCCTTCCACGATCTGGAACAGCGAAAGATCGACATAGGTAGCCCGGCGGCCGGTGAGATAGGCGCCGCCATTGTTTTCCAGGAGCTGTTCGAAATAGCCGAGATATTTCGGCACCCGCGCGCTCCAGAACTCGTCGGTGCGTTTTTTGGCGGGCTGGCGCTGATCCTCGTAATACAGCGACGGACCGAGCGGATGATGGGTGTCGTGAATTTCCAGCACGAAATCGGCCACCGTGAGCTGCAGCTGATGCACCCACAGCCGCCCTGCTTCCGCCTTCGGCGCCAGGCCATGCCGCGATCCCAGATAAAGGAGGATGTTGGCGGTCTGCCCGATCACCAGTTGCCCGGCTCTCAGAAACGGCGGGGCGAACGGCGGCGTGCCGGTATGCGTCTCCATCATCTTGATCATCGCGGCCATGCCGCGTTCGCCGCGCGCGACATCGGCATAGTCGGCGCCGGCATCTTCCAGCGCGAGACGGACATATTCGCCGCGGCCCTGAATGCCCGGCCAATAGTAGAGCGCATATTTCATGAGACATCCCCGACCGTTTCGGCCCGGCCCGGCCGGTTTATAGCTTTTAACATATCGACAAGGCATTCGTTCGAAGCCATCGCCGAAAATGGCGTCCATTCCCGGGATGACGGCGCTGACGGATTCTCAGATC
>JAJYAH010000234.1 GCA_021779635.1 Pseudomonadota bacterium
GGCGCGGTTCGATCAGGCCGAGCGCGAGTTCGGCGCCGAGTCGGTATGGCCCTATTACTATGCCGGCACCATGGGCATCGTGATGCGCGACGGCATCAACCGCCTCGCCCATGTGAAGAAATATTCGCGCTTCTACAGCACGATTTGCGCGACCATCGCGCGGGTCGGGTTCGCCGCCGGCACCGGCAAGGTCGCGGGCGTCGATCCGCGCGAGATGGGCGTCTCCGACCTGATCGTGATCTGGGGCACCAACCCGGTGAATACCCAGGTCAATGTGATGACTCATGCCGCCCGGGCCCGCAAGGAACGCGGCGCGAAAATCGCTGCGGTTGATGTCTACAACAACGACACCATGAAGCAAGCCGATATCAAGATCATCCTGCGGCCCGGCACCGACGGCGCCTTTGCCTGCGGTGTCATGCATGTGCTGTTCCGCGAAGGTTATGCCGATCGCGACTATCTTGCACGTTACACGGATTGCCCCGCGGAGCTTGAGGCGCATCTTGCGACCCGGACGCCGGAATGGGCCTCATCGATTTGCGGCGTGCCGGTGACGGAGATCGAGGCGTTCGGCCGCACGGTCGGGCGGACCAAACGCTCGTTCTTCCGTCTTGGCTACGGATTTACCCGAAGCCGCAATGGTGCGGCGCAGATGCATGCGGCATTGTGTATCCCGGCCGTGACCGGCGCCTGGCAATACGAGGGCGGCGGCGCATTTTTCAACAATTATGCGATCTGGAAGTTCAACGAATCGCTGATCGAGGGCCACGACGCGATCGATCACAGCACGCGGGTGCTGGACCAGTCAAAGATCGGACGAATCCTGACCGGCGATGCAGCGGCGCTGAAAAACGGCCCGCCGGTGAAGGCGATGCTGATCCAGAATACCAATCCGATGACGGTAGCGCCGGAACAGGCGCTGGTGCGGCAGGGTTTCGCCCGCCAGGACCTGTTCATGGTGGTGCATGAGCAGTTCATGACCGAAACCGCCCAGATGGCCGACCTCGTTCTGCCCGCGACGATGTTCATGGAACACGACGATCTCTATTACGGCGGGGGCCACCAGCACATCTCGGTCGGCGCAAAGCTGATCGAACCGCCCGGCGAATGCCGCTCCAACCATGAGGTGTTGCGGGGGCTCAGCCGCCGTCTTAATGCCGTGCATCCCGGATTCGAAATGTCAGCGCGCGAGTTGATCGATGCCACGCTGAAGAAAAGCGGTCATGGCGATATCGAAACCCTCGAAGCTGATTTGTGGCGCGACCTTCAGCCGGACTTTCGCACCTCGCATTATCTCGACGGCTTCGCTCATGCGGACGGCAAATTTCACTTCAAGGCTGACTGGGCGCGGGTACCGCTCGGCAATGCCGGCATGATGGGCGCATGGGACCAGATGCCGTCGCTGCCCGACCACTGGACGTCCATCGAGGAGGCGGATGAAGCGCATCCGTTCCGGCTCGCCACCAGCCCGTCGCGAAGCTTTCTCAATACCACCTTCAATGAGACGCCGTCGTCACAGGCGCGCGAAGGGGCGCCGACCGTGATGATCCATCCGGAAGATGCGGCTTCGCTGGCGATCGAGGATGGCGACGCTGTCACGCTCGGCAATGTCAGAGGCGAGACGACGCTGACCGCAAGGATATTCGATGGCGTTCGCCGCGGCGTCTTGATTGCGGAGTCGGTGCACCCGAACCGGAGCCACATCGGCGGTCGCGGGATCAACATGCTGACCGGGGCCGAGGCAGTCGCGCCGGTCGGCGGCGCGGCCTTTCACGACAACAAGGTTTGGGTCCGGAAGGTCGGCCCTGCCGCGATTCCGACCCCCTAAATCGTCCTTGCAGTCTGCCGCCATCCTGTCGCTAATGTTCGCCGGGCAAACCGGCGAGCGAGCAGAGCAATGACTGACAATAGTGGCGTGGTGCTTGAAAAGCACGGACGGGCGTTCTGGATCACCATCAACCGACCGGAGAAGCGTAACGCCATCAACGGCGATGTGGTGGCCAGCATCGCGAAGGGCTATCGCGACGCGCATGATGATCCGGATGTCCGCGTGATCGTTCTGACCGGCGCCGGCGACAAGGCATTTTGCGCCGGCGCGGACCTGCAGCACAGCGGTGCCGCCTTCGCTTTCGACTTTGCCAGGCCGAATGTCGATTACGCCGATCTGCTGCGGTTGTCGCAGAACGCCACCAAGCCGGCGATCGCCCGGGTGGGTGGCGTCTGCATGGCGGGCGGCATGGGCCTTCTGTGCATGACTGACATGGCGGTTGCGGCCGATCACGCGATGTTCGGATTGCCCGAAGTCAAGGTCGGCGTGTTTCCGATGCAGGTGATGAGCCTGCTGCAATCGATCGCACCGCGGCGCCTGGTCAACGAATGGGCGCTCACCGGTGAACCGTTCGATGCACGAATCGCGCAGGCCGCCGGGCTTCTGAACTATGTGGTGCCGTCAGCAGAACTCGACGCCAAGGTTGACTGGCTGATCGGCCGGATCGTCGACAAGTCGCCGACCGCGATCCGGCGCGGCAAATACGCCATGAACGCGATCGCGTCGATGTCGTTCGATGAAAGCATCGCCTACACCGAAAGCCAGATCGCGCTCTTGGCGATGACCGAGGATGCCAAGGAGGGCCTTAAGGCCTTTGGCGAAAAGCGCAAGCCGTCATGGCCGGGGAAATGACCCTCATTCGTTGTACGGTGAACGCGGGACTTCGACTCCCCCAGGTCTCCTCTTGACGTCTACGCTTCACGATTGGATTGTTTATTGCGCCGATCCACTTGGCTCCCGAGCGAGACCGCCATGCCGGCCTTTGCCACCGGAGCGTATCGGTGACCTGATTAAGCAGGCTGAGGCGCACGGCGTGCTCGGCGCTCTCTTGCAAAACTTTCCTGCTTTCTCCGACGATCCGGAGTTCGAGGCCGGACGTAACGCGGCACGTGATCGTAACCGCATCAACGTCGTGTTCTCGCTGCTGCTCGAGCGCGAGGCCGACGCCTTGATGGCGGATGTTCGCGGCTTGCCGGTCGCGATCGTCAAGGGGCCGGTCTTTGCTCGCCATCTCTATCCGTCAGCTTCGCTGCGCTGCTTCACGGACATTGACATGCTGGCGGCGCCGGAAGCCTTGCCGCGGATTGACGCGGCGCTCGCGGACCATGGCTTTCGATTGGCAGAGAGCCACCCGCGGGAATGCAAATGGCTGCATCGAGACAACGACAGCGTAATGGTCGAGGTGCAAACCGATCTGGTTCACGCTGAAAGCCTTCATGAGGTGATGTCGTTGCCGTACCAGGTGATTGCCGCAGCGCCGGACGCAGCCGAAGCGCTGCTGCTCGTTGCTCTTGTGCATGGCGGCGGTCACCAGTACGAGCGGCTGCAACAGGTGGTCGATATCTGTCAGGCCGCCCGCGCCCTGCAAGGTGGCGCGGGCGAGCGCCGCTTCGAAGATATGGTGCAAGCCGCAAATGCGCGGTTTATTGCGGTGGCTGGCCTCCTGCTTGCCAACCGTATCTTCGGAGAACCGCGTTGCGGCGAGATAGCCCGCGCGCTCGGTCCGGTGCGCTATCGGCGCATGGCCGACCTATTGCTCGACCGAACCGTCATCATGTCCACCATGTACCATCGCCGCGCGCGTCACGGGTGGCGCCGGCAGGCTTTTCGATGGTTAATCCGGCGTGGCGGTCCTCGTCAGCCTTGATGGCCAGCGCGACCTTGCTTCAAACGACCATCAGGGTCTGCTAGGGATGCATGGTCTTTCAGTATTCATTTCCGCCGGGGTTTGCCATGTCTGATTCTGATGCCATCCCGATCCCGCGCCAGGGATTTGTGCTGGAAGAACTCGACGGCGAAACACTGCTTTACCGGCACTCACTCAAAAAACTGATCTATCTCAACCAAAGCGCCGCCGCGGTCTGGAAGCTGTGCGACGGCAAGCGCAGCGGGCGGGAAATCGCGCGCCTTTTGGCTGATGCCTATCCGGAAGCCGGCAATATTGTCGCGGCCGATGTCAGGGATGCGCTCGAAAGCCTCACTCGCGAGGGGGCGCTCCGGATCACAGATCGCCCCGGAGAGTTGCAGCCAGAGTGAATCGACGATTCCACTCTGTCCCAACTGGTTTCAAGTTTCGAGCGTCAGAAGTTCCTGCTTCAGGCGTGCGATAATTTCGCTGCCTCTGGGCTCCCCGAACAATTCGCGGAAATGCGCCTCCATTTCGTCTGTCGGCAAGCCCACTTCGCGCAGGCCGACCAGGTAGTTCCATGCCCGGTCCTCCAGGAGATTCCGGTAAGGGATGCCCATCGGTCGGTTGAAGCGGTGTACCCATCGCAAAAACGGCAAACATAAAGTTCGGCCGCCAGCCTGGCGGAATTTTTCGTGGATGTAGCCCTCTTCGCCACCGAAACCGCGAAACGCATCGTTGAAGCGGCGCCAGGCCGCGCGGCGGCATGCAAACAAACCCATGCCCTGCATCGGAATTTCGAACGGTGGGTCGTCCGGACTATCTGCCAGTCCGTTGTTATCCCAAATACCGTACATCCCGCCGCTCCATTCCGGCCGGAAATGCGTGGAGAGATGAGTGAGGTCATCGGACAGCAGCGGTCCCTGCAGCAGGTCCAACGTGGAGGGATTGTCGGCGAAATAGTCGAGTAGTCTCTTCACAGCACCCGGCAGCACGAAGACATGCGAGTCCATGCACAGCACGAACTCCCCGGCGGCTTCGTCGAATACCCGGCCCTTAACCGAAGTGCCGCAGCGCGCCGGCTCCGGGATATAGCGATAGTTGGGAATGCAGGTTTCCAGCGCCTTCAGCGCCACGGCGCAGGCACCATCGGGATGATTGTCGACCACAATAAACTCCGCGTCGTCAACGATCTCGGGATGATAAATCCGCAAGGCTTGTAGCGTGAAGTAAACCCCGTCGTAGTCGTCATAGGTCGCCATGCCGATGGTCAGCTTCACCGGGTTGCGGCGCGGCGTCGGTGACGGAATTTCAAAGCGCACGACCGGTGCAGCGGTCGATGCTGCTTCCGGTGGTCCGGCAAACGCGGCCATCAATCGCCGGCCGCGACTGCCGTCGATGCCACCGTCAAGCACCAGCCTTGCGAGCATATCGGCGACGTCGTCGAGCTGGTCGAACGCGCCGTAGCTCAGTTCGACGGCCGTCAGGCGCCGGGCGAGGCCGCTGACGGCCGCGAATCCGCCGTCCGGAAGATTGCGGGAATTGACGTTGCACCCCATCAGCCCGATACAGGCCCTGGCGGAGGTCAGCGGTCGGATTGTCAGATCCGCGCCCGGCGCGAACGAAGGAAAGATGATCAACCCGCAAGGGAGCAGGCGGGCCCGCGTCTGATCGTCCGGCCTCTCAGGCCGCAGCATCAGCGTTTCGCCGGCTTGATGACGTTGCGAGGACGTGAACCGCGGGAGCGCGGAGACGAACATATCGGCAGCGCGCTTTAGCATCAGCGCGCGCGAAAGACCCGCCACAGCGCCGTCGGCGGTCAGAATGGCGAGTTCATCGGTAAGATAAGCAAAGCCCTTGTCGACAAACCAGGCGGTGAGGGATGACTTACCGGCGCCGGATTGCCCGGGAATCAGGATCGAACGACCGTTCCACCCGACAGCGCCGGCATGCAGCGCCACTCCGGTGGTCAGGTGAGCCGCAAGGCGGCTGGCGACGATTTCCGAAATCTGGATCAGCGCATCGGACCGGCCAAGACCGCTTGTCACGGCAGTCGGCCCGCAACCCTCGCGGATCGCATAGCGACCATCGTCCTCGGCTGCGACCGTCAAATACGTGCAGGGTTCGATGGCTGACGGGGCGGAAACACCGAACAGCAATCGAATGTCGTGCTCCCAGTCCGACGGCAATCGCAGTTCGACCGACTGACCCTGGAGCGAAACAATGATCGTTATCACACTGGGCTCTTGCCTGCCGGGACAAGGGGGGCGGCGCCGCCGCTCGTAAGCTACTTGAAGCGGCTCGCTTGCAATTACCTGGGAGGCCCCAACGTCGTGGTTGTTGTTGTTGTCGTGGTGGTTGTTGTCGTTGTCGTCGGTGCAGGTGTTGTCGTGGTTGTGGTCGTCGTTCCAGACAGCGCCGCGTGTGCTGGCGCGATGATCGATTCGACTACCGGCTTCGTCCACCGTGCCGGCAATTCGATCAGCGTCGCAACGCCACCGACAACAATTGTAATTTTCTTGACGACATCCCTGCGGGTCGTGTCCTGATTCACTTTATGCACCAACCTAAAAAATCGAATATATCCAACGGGAAATGCCTAATATGGGCGATCTAAAGCAGAATTCCTACGTCAGCTCAAGCAGATAGTACCTGTTTTCCGACGCGTCTCATGCGTCACGTTTCTACCCTGGGGCGTTTGGTCTTCCTGTTTCTCTCTAAAGAGGTCTCTTTACCCCGGATTCGCCTTCAGTCCCGCTGCCTCGATGCCTGCGATCGCGCAGGCTTCATCATTGTCGGAGGTATCGCCGCTGATACCGACGGCGCCAAGCAGCGTACCGCCGTCCTGAATCAGCACGCCGCCCGGCACCGGCACCATCCGGCCTTGCGCCAGCGTATTCACGGCGCCGATGAAATAGGCCTGCTCCTGCGCCCGCTGGAACAGCGCCCGCGATCCCATGCCCATCGCCAGCGCTCCGTAAGCCTTGCCATGGGCAATTTCGGCGCGCATCAGGCTGGTGCCGTCCTGCGCGGCGGTGACTTTGACACAGCCGCGCACATCGAGAACGGTCACGACGAGGGGCTTGAGCTTCTTCTCAATGCCTTTGGCAAGGGCGGCATCGAGAATTTTGCGGGCAACGTCGAGAGTGAGTTCAGCCATCGAGAGCTTCCTTTGCGGCAGGGGAGAGGGGTGGGTCGGATTGCGCGCTGTCGAGGCTCATCGCCAGCACGCGCACGACGTGCAGGGCGCCACGCTCCGCACCATCCTTGATCTGATGCCGGCACGAGGTGCCGTCCGCAACGATCAGCGTGGTGGCATCGGCGCGCCGGACAGCTGGCAGTAGTGATAGTTCGGCCATATCCATCGAGGCCTGATAGGTGTCGGCGCCGTATCCGAAGGCGCCGGCCATGCCGCAACAACTCGACTCGACGGTTTCGACGTTCAAATCGGGAACCAGCCGAAGGACCTGCTCGACCGACTTGAACGCACCGAATGATTTCTGATGGCAGTGGCCGTGGACCAAGGCCTTCCCGGCAATACGACCGAGCGGCAGCCGCAGGCGACCGGCCGCGGCCTCGCGCACCAGAAACTCCTCGAACAATAGCGCGTGAGCGCTGACGCTTTTCGCGGTGGCATCGGCGCGCAGCGAAAGAAGTTCGTCGCGAAGGGTCAAAAGACAGCTCGGCTCCAGACCGACGATGGGTACGCCGCGCTGCGCGAAGGGCGCATAGGTGGCGACCAGCCGATCGAGTTCGGTGCGCGCGTGGTCGATCAGGCCCGCCGAGAGAAAGGTCCGCCCGCAGCACAGCGGCCGGCCGCTATCCGTGGGCGCAGGGATGTGGACACGGTATCCGCCCTCGACCAGCACGCGTAGCGCAGCCTCGAGATTCTCGCGCTCATAGGCGCGGTTGAAGGTGTCGGCAAACAGCACGACTTCACGGCCGTCGGCTGGGCCGACGGCGTCGACGTCGGCTATGAATACGTCGCGCCGCCATCGCGGCAACGCGCGCCGCGCGCTGATGCCGGCGAATTTTTCGAACAACCTGCGCAGCAGGGGGCTGTTGTTGCGGAGGTTGGCGAGCCAAGCAAACCGCGATGCCAAGCCGGCATAATGCGGCAGAAAGCCCACCAGTCGGTCGCGCAGCGATAGCCCGTGTCTGGCGGCGCGGGCGGCGAGCACTTCAATCTTCATCTTGGCCATGTCGACGCCGGTCGGGCATTCGTGGCGGCAGGCCTTGCAGGACACGCAGAGTTTTAGTGTATCCGCCATTTCGTCGGAGGCCAGCGCGTCCGGCCCCAATTGACCTGACATCGCCAGCCGTAGCGTATTGGCCCGTCCGCGCGTCACGTCCTTCTCGTTGCGGGTGGCACGATAGGACGGACACATCACGCCGCCCTCGAGTTTGCGGCAGGCGCCGTTGTTGTTGCACATCTCGACGGCGCCCTGGAAGCCGCCGCCGCCGCCCGGATAAGCCGACCAGTCGAGCGCCGTCTTCAGTTCCGTGACGCGATAGTCCGGCGGATAGCGAAATAGCTCCCGGTCGTCCATCCGCGGCGGGTCGACGATCTTGCCGGGATTGAGCACATGGCCCGGATCGAAGCGATGCTTGACCTCCCTGAAATCGTTGATGATGCGCGGGCCGAACATTGCCTCGTGGAACTCCGACCGCACGATGCCGTCGCCGTGCTCGCCGGAATGCGACCCCTTGTATTCGCGCACCATCGCGAAGGTTTCTTCGGCGATGGCGCGCATCGCCTTGACGTCCTTTTCGAGTTTCAGGTTCAGGACCGGGCGCACATGCAGGCAGCCCTCGGAAGCGTGCGCATACATGGTGCCGCTTGTGCCGTGCTTGGCAAAGATGGCGTTGAGCCGTTCGGTATAGTCGGCCAGATGCGGCAACGGCACCGCACAATCCTCGACGAACGAGACCGGCTTGCCCTCCTGTTTCATCGACATCATGACGTTGAGGCCGGCGGCGCGAAACTCGGCGATGCCGGTTTGCAAGGCTGGCTCAATGATCTCGACCACGCCGCCCCATTTGCGCTGCGGGTTGTTCCAGCCGAAGCCGAGATCGGCCATCAGCTCGCCGAGCTGTTTCAACCGCCGGATGTTCTCGGCCTGATCCTCCTCGGCAAACTCCACGATCAGCACGGCGTCGGGATCGCCGCGGACCGCGACGCCGATGATGGGCTGAAACATCGCGATCTCGCGGCCGAGGGTCAGCATCGTGCGATCGACCAGTTCCACCGCAATGGGACGCAGCTTCACCAAAT
>JAJYAH010000235.1 GCA_021779635.1 Pseudomonadota bacterium
AGCACGGGTGCCGACACGGTGAATGCGGTCAAGCAGACCCAAGAGTTTGGTCTGCGGGCCGCGGGGCAGACCATCGTAGGCATGCTTACCTTCATCGCCGATGTGCATGCCATGGGCCTCAAGACCGCGCAGGGGATGTATGTCGCGTCGCAATACTATTGGGACGACGATGACGCGAGCCGCGCCTTCGCGCTGCGGTTCTCCGCGATTGAAAAGCGCATGCCAACGAAGCTGCAAGCTGCGACCTATGCGGCAGTGCGCCACTATCTGAAGGCGGTGCAGTCGGCCGGTAGCGACGACGCTAAGGCGGTCAATGCGGAGATGCGGCGGCTCCCTGTCGATTTCTTCGGACGACCGGCGCACATCCGCGCCGACGGGCGCGTCATCTACGATCTTTCGCTTTACCGCGTAAAGTCGCCATCGGCGAGCCGGTACCCGTGGGACTATTACGAGAAGATATCGACGATCCCCGGTGACAAGGCATTTCGTTCTGAAGGCGAAGGCGGGTGCAATCTTGGTAAATCGTGAGAAGCAAACAAGTTCAATCAACAGGAGGTGCGCGTGATACGGCGCAAGGATATCGACGGCCTCGTCGACGTTAAGAACGGCTTCATCAGCCGCGAGCTCTTTGTCGACGCCGACCTCTACAAAGAGGAGTTGAGCAAGCTCTTCACCCGCGCATGGCTAATGGTTGGCCATGAGAGCTTGGTGCCAAATCCTGGCGACTTCTACACGTCGCGAATGGGCGAGGAATCTGTAATCCTCTGTCGCGACAAGAAAGGCGAAGTCCACGTCTTCCTCAATTCGTGCCGGCATCGCGGCATGAAGGTCTGCCGCTATGAACAGGGCAACACGTCGCTCTTCACTTGCCCCTACCATAGCTGGACCTACACAACCGACGGCAAGCTGCAAGGCGTTCCCCTTCACAAGTCACTGTACGACAATGTGCTGGACCGCGAGGCCAATTCGTTGGTCTCTGTCGGAAAGCTCTGCAACTATAAGGGATCGATCTGGGCGACGTGGGACAAGGACGCACCCGACTTCCTGACCTATCTGGGCGACGCCAAGATCCATCTCGACCAGGCACTGGATTGTCGCGATGGGCGAGAGGGAGGATCCGAGGTCATTGGGGTGCACAAATGGATTTTCCCGGCGAACTGGAAGTTCGCGGCAGAGAATTTTCTCGGCGACACCTATCACAACCCGAGTCACCGTTCCGTCGACATGGTCGGAATCGGACCAAGTGCTGTGTCCGGCAAGAAGGGGCGGCGCGACAACGAACTGGAACACGCCCAGCACGTTTGGATCAGTTTTCCAGCCGGGCACGGCGTGCACAGCGCCCTTCAACCCGAGGCGAATGAATACGCTGAGTCGTTCCTCGACAATCCGGTTCTCGAGCAATATTTCCGGCATTGTTATGAGGAGCGAAAACGACGCCTGGGTGAGGGAGCGCGCCTGCTGCCCTTCGTCGGCACGATTTTTCCGAACACGTCGTACCACGGCCGGCAGCCGCGCGGGCTTTGTGCTTGGCACCCGCATAGTCCGACATCCACGGAAGGATGGCGTTTCTTCCTTGTCGACAAGGACGCTCCTTCCGAGGTGAAGGATTACCTGCGCCACTATTACATGCGCTATTCCGGTCCGGCCGGCATGACCGAGCAGGACGACATGGAAAATTGGCTCTACGCCACAGCAGCGAGCACGGGGACCATCGCACGCCGTTATCCCTTTAACTATCAGCAGTCGATGGGCGCCTATACGACCGATCACCCGCTGGGCGGCGAAGTCAGTCTGCAAGTCACCGAGCAAATCGCGCGAGGCTTCTACCGGCGATGGGCGTCGTACATGCGCGATGCTGATTGGGGCGAATTGCTGGGCCTTCCGCACGGCGGCAGGCAGGCTGCCGAATGAGCACGTCCGAAAAGGTTGTCATCGTGACGGGCGGCACGTTTGGGATCGGCCGCGCGATCACGCTTGGCCTCGCTAGGCGAGGGCACCGGGTTGTGGCCTTTGGTCTTCAAACCACGCAGGTTTCAAGCGTTGCGCAGTGCGCGATCCCCGAACTGAGACAGGAGTTACGGCGCCAGAATTTGCAGGCGGAGTTGCTCGAGGCCGATGTTTCTTTGGCCGCCGATGTCGAACGGGTAATAAAATTTACCCTGAATCGGTTTGGTCGCATCGACGGTTTGGTCAACAATGCCGCTATCGGTCCATTGGGCACGATCCTCGATACAGATGAGATACTGTTCGAGAGGATCGTCTCGGTTAATCTCAAAGGTCCATACCTGACCAGCCGCGCGGTACTTCCGCACATGATCCGCCAAGGCGGTGGCTCGATTGTCAATATCGGGTCCGGCGCAGGATGGGGAAAGCCCAACATGGCCGTCTACAGCGCGACGAAGGGAGGACTGGTCGCGCTTGGGACGGCGACGGCTTACGACTTTCTTCATAATCGGGTGCGGATCAACACGGTGATTCCTGGAGGCGGAGGGATCGTGAGCGGCATGAGCCTCGGCCGTGTCGGCGGCGATTCCGCCAGACTCGGCGTCGGCGCGCCCGGTACGGCTGCCGGCCGTCCCGCGACCGGCGATGACATCGCCAACGTCGTCGCGTTCCTCGTCTCTCCTGAAGCAGAGACAATTTCGGGCACGGTCATCGATGTCGGCTGTTTTGCGCACCAGGGCGGGCCGGTCCCGCCAAAGCCCGCCAACTAAACTAAGAATGGATTGCAAGGAGGTACAGATGAACAGCGCTCTCACCCAGGAAAAGCCGGCAGTCGAAAAGTTGGCCGGCAATCCGTCGATCGCGCGAACCGACAACTACTATCGGCTGAAAGCGGATATCGAGGATTTCTACTACTACGAAGCCGATCTACTCGACAATCGGCGCTTCCGTGATTGGCTCGAGCTTCTGGCTGACGATATCACCTACTTCATGCCGATTCGGCGAAACGTCAAATTCGGTCAGCACGAGACGCGCGAGAACACCAAGATCGGGGAGGGCATCAGCTGGTTCGACGAAGACAAGTGGACGTTGACCAAGCGCGTCGACCAGATTCTGACCGGAGTTCACTATGCCGAAGAGCCGTTATCACGTATCACTCACATGGTAACTAATGTTCGGGTCAAGGACGTTCGTCCGAATCTCGCAGAACCGCAGGAAGTGGACATTACGAGTCGCTTCCTCCTCTATCAGAACCGCGTGGAGTACGAGACCTACACGCTGGTGGGAAGACGTAACGACACGCTGAAAATGGCGAGCGGCGGCTGGAAGGTGTGCCGCCGGGAAATCATTCTCGAGCAAAACATTCTCCTCGCCAAGAACCTGACCATGTTCTTCTGAGCCATTGGAGAACATCTATGATCAATATTCTCGATCTGAGGCCAGGAGATCGATTGCAGCTCCGCGAGCGCATCCTCGCCGAGGTCACTCAAAACATGGAGGACGGCATGTGGGTAGAGGTCAGATACATCGATGCGCCAAGTGAGACGGACAGGGGTCCGATCGAATTGTGCCACGCCCAGGACATCGTTGCCGTTCTGAAAACCTCGCCAGCCGCGTGACGTGTATTAGGTTGTGCGATGCTCCGATACGAATACATGCCAAGCGATTTTAACCAGATGTTTCTCATTCTTGGCGACGCCAAGGATTTAGCCGAGCTTTCGGCGACGCTCAGGCGTTTTGCTCGTCATCCCGAGACGATATCATTGAGCGACCAAATTCCAGAGTTTCGGCCGCAAACGCCGCTGACTATCGTTCCGGCGGATCATGATTTTGGACTCCGCTTCAGCGGGCAGCACTTCGTTTGGTATCTCAACGAATGGCAAGCGCTCAATATCGCGGACCGAATTGAGATACTTGCCTCACCAGAGGCCAAATCCGGCTCGGATATATTCGAAATTGGAATTGACGGCGAAACTCTGGTCAAGGTTTCGCGCGGAGAATTTACCGATGATTTCCTGATTTCGAAGCGATAGCGCTGAGCAGAAAGACGCGACTAGTTGGTATGGAGTCAAGTTTTCCTGCGTTCCCTGGACACTGGCCAATCGGTGTCATGTCGCAATGACCGAGGCGTGACGTGAGGCGCGTGAGCGGCGATCAGCGAGGGTTTCTGACGCGATTCATTGGTAAGACGGGATTGGCGCCCAAAGGGGGCCGGATCGGCATTTCGCCTTATTTTGTCGGAGGTCGGGATAACGACACTCGCTGGTAGGCTCCGTGGCAGCTTTCCTGATCTCATGCTGCGCATAGCAACAGGGTGGTCCGAACAGCTTTTGGAGCAGCTTCGCCGCGTCGAGATCGACGTCGCCGCGTTTTGCCTTCCAGATGGAATGAATTCGCCGACCGAGATCAAGGCGGACGCCCTCGACATTCAGCCGCTGTTCGTTGCGGCCTCGCGATCTCTGGATTTGCCTACTCCCGCGACGCTGCGGACCTCTCACCGTTTCCCTGGATCATCAACCAGGATGGCTGCGGCTTCCGAAATGGGATCAAGCGCCGTTTCGAGCAGGTGGATCTTTCTTTGCGGATAGATATAGAGGCTCACAGCTCGGACCTTCGCCTTCCCTCCGGTCGACTCGTTACCTTCGCCGCCATCGACAGTACTACGCCCCGATCCGCCACCCTGCCATGCCTGAGGAACGGCCTCTGCTTTTCGCCCGGCCAGTTCTCCCTCCGGTGACGAGCCGGAGCACACGACAGGGTTTCTCAGGTTCCCATGATTTCTGTGCGCGCGTGATGTGGTCTCCGACTCCGGCGGCCCAGAACCTGCTCGCCTTTAGCGCAGGTCCCGGTGTTGCCTTCGACTTTTGAAGCAGCCTCGGCGACCGCGACGATCCCATTACGTGGCCCAATACACACCCTGCACGCTTGCTGTCTACGCTTGGCTCAGCCGTTACCGGTTCGGACCCAAGACTCGCTACGGGGCGTCTGGCTAGAACCTACCCCGGTAGAACTTTCATCCACTAGACATCATGAGCTTCTCCTGACGCACTTCAAATCCTATCCCCGCAACCAGACAACAAAGCCATTGAAAACGCATTGTTTTCGAGGGCTTTTTGCTGTCTGAATTTTACCTTTAAAATTTCGTTCGTGGAAGCGACGGGAGGAAAGTCGCAGCGTAAGATCGACGGGGTTTCGCGCGACGTGATGACTCAATTGTGATCAAAGGGGCATCGCGAGCGACCGCCACGAGCTTGTTGCGCCGTCGGCTACGCCCGCTTGTCAGGACTACGAATCTTGGGGGCAGGAGCTTGAATCTCTTCGCGCGCCCCGCGCCTACAGGGCAGAACCGGCGCTAAAACAAACGCAATAACAATGAGAAACTACGCAATGAACCGTAAGTACTAACGAGGCTCCGCCTCAGACCTACGAGATTGTATAGGCTGCCATTGGCAGAAGATATTGGTGGATTGCGGTTGACGGAGGTGGACTCCGGTCGAGCCTGCAGGGACATGCCCTGGATATGGGAGCTCTTAGAGCTCGGTGGGTCCGAGGACCCGTGGACGACCGGAGCCCGGGATGAGCATAGCACGATCGGTGGCGGACGGGTTGCGTGATCATGTGGCGCTGGAGCTGGAAGCGATCGACCGGATGTACCTCAACGTCTACGTGCCGACGCTGCAGACGGTGGGAGCCGTGGTGGGCTATCTGCGGGTTCACCGGGGCCAGCGGTTTGCGTCGACGACGGCGGTGATGCCGATGACCGAGACGTTCGTTCGCAACATCGAGCAATTCGTCAATGATGAAGGCATCGATCTCGTCGCCTTTGCGAAGGGGCAGCGCAAGGACGATGTCACGCAGAAGTACTTGCGGAGCTTCGGCAAGAGTGAAGGCGTGCTCTATGTCGGCAAAGCACAGGAGAAGGCGCGGGTCATGCGCACGGAGCGCCGCCGCAGCCGGAACACGGGCGGAACCTATCCGTGGATCGTGGAATCCACCGCGATGGTCAACGACTACTATTTCTATTGCGTCGACGAGGACTTCGGGCCGTTCTTCCTGAAGTTTTGCTCCTACTTTCCCTACAACGCCAAGCTCTGCATCAACGGTCACGAGTATCTCAAGCGCCAATTGAAGGCTGTTGAGAAACGCTCGGCAGTTCGGCGCAAGTCGGACATGTCCAAGCTTGCCGACGGCTTTGAAGTCGCAGTCAGTGAAATTATCGAAACCGTGTCTTCAGCGGCGACCGAACTGGAAGCTTCGGCCGGCACGCTGAGCTCAAGCGCTAACCGTGCGCAGAAACTAACGGTCATGGTCGGTGCGGCCTCCGAGGAAGCCTCCACCAACGTGCAGTCCGTGGCGTCAGCGACCGAAGAGCTAACGTCGTCCGTCAACGAAATTAGCCGTCAGGTTCAGGAATCGGCGCGGATGGCCAATGAGGCGGTCGATCAGGCGCGTAAGACCAACGATCGGGTCGGCGAACTGTTGAAGGCGGGGGGCCCGTATCGGCGACGTCGTGGAACTGATCAATACCATCGCAGGGCAGACCAATCTGCTGGCGCTGAATGCGACCATCGAAGCCGCGCATGCGGGCGAGGCCGGTCGCGGTTTTGCCGTGGTGGCCTCCGAGGTAAAAGCACTCGCCGAGCAGACCGCGAAGGCGACTGGCGAAATCGGCCAGCAGATCACCGGTATCCAGACAGCGACCCAGGACTCGGTGAACTCCATCAAGGAGATCAGCGGCACCATCGAGAAACTGTCCGAAATCTCATCGACCATTGCGGCAGCCGTGGAAGAACAGGGCGCCCAACGCAGGAAATTTCCCGCAACGTCCAACAGGGCGCTCAAGGAACTCAGCAGGTCTCGTCCCACATCACTGAAGTGCAGCACGGCGCCGGCGAGACCGGTTCGGCTTCGTCGCAGGTGCTGTCGGCGGCGCAATCGCTGTCGAGCGACAGCAACCGGCTCAAGCTTGAGGTCGGCAAGTTCCTCAATACGGTGAGGGCGGCGTGAAACGTAACCTTCGATAGGTTCGATCCAATCACCACGTAGGTGGGCAGGAATCTTACTGGCGCGTCGAGTTTTTTGCGGATGTGGAGGAAAGCCGGAGCGCTCGACGTCCGAGTCACCCCGAAAACGGACATCCGGCCGCCAACATGAACGTGCCCGGGCCATCGGGGGGAGCCGATGCCGAGCATGTCGGTGTTTTCATTTGGAATCACACACTTACCGACTTGTGTGCGAGCCACAACCAAATAACGGCCGCATTGGCGAATTCATATCAACGAGGCACGGCGAATATCCGAACGTCTCGTTTGGCCGACAGGTTCTGATGCTTCTGGCGGAGA
This sequence comes from Pseudomonadota bacterium, assembly GCA_021779635.1. The sequence continues at coordinate 7,287 of JAJYAH010000235.1, forward strand.
CCCAGGAGCTGCGAGTTCGCTCCACAAGGCGACCCAGCCTCGAGTCCTTCGGGAGGGCCAAGAGGGGCATTTTTGGCTTGATGATCAGAAATAAAGGTCGTTGCTGCGATTCCACAGTGCAAACGGCAGGACTCGAACCTGCAACCAGGCCGGTATGAGCGGCTGAATATCGATCATTCGTTGTTTTTGCTGTCTTTTCGATTGAATTCGATCGCGTTCGTTGCGGTTTGGTTGGGACGTTTCTGGTGCGAAACTGGTGCGGTGGAAAACGGCGGAAGCCTTCTTGGTATTCGCTTCCCTGCGATGTCCTCTCAGGCCTGCCTCATACCGACTGCTTGCGATATTCGGCAGGCGTGAGGTTCATGTGTCGGCGAAAGACCCGATTGAGGTGGCTCTGATCCGAAAACCCGCTCAGCAACGCGATTTCCTTCAACGCAAGACGATCCTTGCGGAGGTGCTGGCACGCGCGTTCCACCTTGCGTTTCAAGACGTAGGCATGCGGCCGCATGCCGTAATGCACATGGAATTTTCGCGCAAACTGAACCGGCGTGCAGTTGCAGATGTTGGCCAATTCCTCGAGCGTGATGTTCCTAGAGATGTTCTGCTCGATATAGTCCTCGATCAATCTCGCATGGGTCGGCCTGAAATGTCCTTGTGAGCAGGGCATTTTGAAATGCACGGAGGCATATTTTCGCAAGATGTGCACGCTGGCCTGAAGCGCCAGCGCATCGTAGCAGAGGCGCCCACCCGGACCTCCCGCGGCAACCTCCTGAACCATTTGATCGCTGATCCAGGTCAGGACTGGATCGTCGGTTCTGAGCAGGTCGTGGAGCTCGACGGCCTCCGCGTCGCGATCGAAAGCCTCGCTAGCAGTCCTCGCCATAAGGGCCGGCGAGATGTAGAAATGACTGACCTCGATGTTATCGCTCCATCGCCAGTTCGAGGCTTCCGCGCGGGTCAGTAGCGTGGTGACGCCTCGGCCGACATGATCTCGCTTCCACGCCCCGGTGACGCGGCGATTCATCGATGTCGTACCTTCCCGGTAGACAACGATCAGAAAATTCTCGGAGGGGGGGACCCAGATATCGGACGGCGCATAGCGGAACACCCGCAGCCGGAAATCGGTCTTTCCCACCGCAAGACTGTCCAACATCAGTTCGCCGGGAGCATAGCGCGGCAGCTCCTCGACCGTGATGAATTGGCCCATCGCGCAGTCTCCTCCGTGCAACTTTTTGGCGCGGTTGACCGCTTCTTCTTCTCATTGGCCGAACGGCAGGCCCGCAGAATAAGCCGTTTTTGTCATTTGCCAAGCAAACTCTACCGGATCTCGGTGGTACGGCGAGGGCTTGCAGCTCCGTTCAAAGGATTGTCGGTTTTGTTCAAGCCCGGAACTCTGGCTCGCCCGTAGTCTCCCTCGCGTCTCGAGCAAGACCGGGAGGAACGGCACTAGAACCGTGGGCCAAGAGAAGCCGCCTGATCGACCTGCCGGGACCGACATTGATGCGACGCACCGCCATCCGATCACACGACGGGTGGAAGGCTGCGTGCGCCTTGCAAACACCTGGGAGGGAAGGAAATGACGGAAGCCGCGACCAAGTCCAATGGAAGCAACGGCGCGCACGCGACGGCAAAATTCGATGCAGTGGTTGTCGGA
>JAJYAH010000236.1 GCA_021779635.1 Pseudomonadota bacterium
AGCCGCGCCCGGAACAGATCGTTCGATCCCGTCGTCTTGTGCTTCTTCGGCCGCATCGTTCCCTCCGATGCACCACAGAATCATGGTCCGCAGCGAAAGGGAATCCAAAAACGAAATTGCAACGTTCAGGGCTCTCAAGCCCCAAATCCCTGCAATCTCAAATGCCTCCGAATCCGGAAAATAGACTCCCGCTCAATCGCTTAGAGGCTTATTCACGGACGACTCTTTAGGCTGGCGGTGTTCCAACATTAAGGAGCTGAGAAACGGCAGTGACAAGTTGCGCTGGCGCGAACGGCTTCGTTAACATGATGCTGTTCGGGACGCCTTTGGACGCCCAATCCTCAGCGTCTTTGCCGCTCATGTAAACGACGGGAAAGTTAGGGTCGATTTCGCGGGCGCATCTGGCGACATCCCAACCGTCGATCTTGTCTCCCCCAAGATTGATGTCGGTGACAAGGGCTCGATATTTTCCCTTGGACGCGCCAAGCAACTCTACGGCATTTTCGCCGGACGAGGCTGTTACGATCTCGAATCCCCCGTCAGTAAGGCTGTCTTCGACGACGCTCCGAACAAGATGGTCGTCCTCGACGACCAGAATAACTGGCAAATTTTCCACCCCTCGCTCCCAGCCGCACCGCACCGAAGGAACGATGAGATCACGCGGGAGCGCGACTTTGGTTCCGCAAGATAAGTACAAAAGTGAACTTAAGGAAAGATCACATCCTGCCTAGGTCTGTGCCATCCTCGCCCGGTACTTCGCCACCGCATTGATGAACCCGTCGCGGGCGTCGGAATGGCCCTGCCCGCGCGGCTCCAGCACATGGCGCAGCAGGAACATCCCGGTGAGCCGGAAACCATCCTGCAGGTCCTGGTCGGACCAGCCGTTGGAGCCGCCGCCTTCTCTCGGGAAATCTTGGCGCAGGAACGCCGGCAGCCGCAGCAGCCGGTCGCGCCAGGGATCGCCGGCCGCCCGCGACACCGCGCCGCCGGATTTCGGCGAGACGTAGATCAGCTCGGTGGTCTCGCCGGTCGCGGCGCAGTTTTCCAGATCGAGCCCGAAGCCCAATTCGGCCAGCATCGCGAGTTCGAATTTGACCAGGTGAATGGCGGCTTCGCCGATGTCATCGAAATCATCCAGCGTGCGTTCCAGCAGCTCATAGATGTCTTCGTGCGGATCGCGCTCGGGCAGCAGCCGCGCCAGCGCGGCCAGATGCGTCACGCCATACACCGCATGCGAGGAGGCCAGCACGGTGGCCGCGCGCAGCCGCGTGCCCTCGATCGCGTAAGTGCCGAGATGTTCGTCGAGCCGCGCCCGCCATACCGCCCGCACGCTGTTGCCTGGCTGCAGCATCGGCCGCATCCGCTTGCCCGCGCCGCCGCGGACGAGACCGAGATGGCGGCCATGGCCGCGCGTCAGCAGTTCGACGATGGCCGAGGATTCGCCATGCCGCCGTACCCCGAGCACGATGCCTTCGTCCGCCCATTCCATGGTTTCAAGTGTACAGGATTCCGCGGGACCGCGCAGCCGTCGCGACCGCAAATCACCCGTTGAACCAGCCTTGCGCATCGCCGGTAAAGGAAAAATACAGCCCGGCGGCGGTCAGCGCGCAGGAAACGATTTCGATGGCGCTGTCGAGTTCCACGCCGTTGGAGCCGATCGTCTGCGCCAGCGAGATGACAGACAGCACCAGCGAGCCCACCAGCACCCAGCGCGGCCAGTTCTTCCGCCGCTGCGCGGCAAGCCTGACGAAATAGACCATCAGCAGGATCAGGCAGGCCGCGATCACGGTGGCGGCGGCAATGGTCGATTCCGAGACCTCGGCACTCGGCGTGCGGTCCTGGAACGCGACCGACAGCGCGTCGAGCGTCAGCGACAGATACAGCAAGACTTCAAACCACAGCACGTTTTTGGGTACGGTCATCGGAACGCCGGTTATTCCTTTATTATTGCCTGATCATTGCTTGATCATTCATTGGGGAATTCAAGCCCCATTTCCCGGTAACGGTTGGGATCGTCGCCCCAGTTCTCGCGCACCTTCACGAACAAAAACAGATGCACGGGCGCGCCCACGATCTCGGCGAGTTCCTTTCGCGAATCCGCGCCGATCGACTTGATGGTGGCGCCGCCCTTGCCGAGCACGATCTTGCGCTGGCTTTCACGTTCGACAAAAATCGTCTGTTCGATGCGGACCGATTTATCCTTGCGCTCGGTCCAGCTATCGGTCTCGACGGTCGATTGATACGGCAGTTCCTGATGCAGTTGCCGGAAGATTTTCTCCCGCGTGATTTCAGCCGCCAGATGCCGCATCGGCGCGTCCGACATCTGGTCCTCGGGATAGTGAAACGGCCCGGCCGGCACCATCTCCGACAGCGCGCGGCGCAAATCGTCGACGCCGTCGCCCGACAAGGCCGAGATCATGAAGGTCTTTGCAAAACCAAGGCGGTCGTTGGCGGCCTTCGCCAGCGCCAGCAATTTTTCGCGCGGAACGAGGTCGATCTTGTTCAGCACGAGGATTTTCTCGTGACGAACGGTCGCGAGCTTGGCGAGGATCGCGTCGGCTTCCTCGTCGATGCCGGTCTTGGCGTCGAGCAGCACACAGACAAGATCGGCATCATGCGCCCCGCTCCAGGCCGTCGACACCATGGCGCGGTCGAGCCGCCGTTTGGGCAGGAAGATCCCGGGCGTATCGACCAGAATGATCTGCGCGTTGTTCTCGATCACGATGCCGCGGATCAGGGCCCGCGTGGTCTGCACCTTGCGCGAGACGATGGTGACCTTGGAGCCGACCAGGGCGTTGACCAGCGTTGACTTGCCGACATTGGGCGCACCGATCAGCGCGACAAAGCCGCAGCGCGTCGCGGCCGGCGGCGCGTTGGTCGAAGGTTCATCCGTCATTATTGCCGCCACCGACGCCCTCGCGCGCAATCATCACCGAGGCGGCGACCTTTTCAGCGGCGCGCTTGCTGCCGCCGACGCCTTCGGCCGGATCAAGTCCCGGTAAATCCACCGCGACCCGGAACTGCGGATCGTGATGCGGCCCGGTGCGCTCGATTTCGCGATAGACCGGCGTCGGCAGGCCCTTGCCCTGCGCCCATTCCTGCAGCACGGTCTTGGGATCGCGCAGCGGCCGCCGCGGCTTGCGCATCCGTTCGGTCCAGTTGCGTTCGACGAATTGCGCCGCCGCGCCGTAGCCGCCGTCGAGAAACACCGCGCCGATCACCGCCTCGCAGATGTCGCCGAGCACGGATTTGCGCAAGCGGGCGGCTGCCGCCCCCGCGCCGACCGCGCCGAGCTTGATATCATCGAGCAGCCCGAGCGACTTTGCGACGTCCGCGCAACTTTCCTTGCGCACGAGATCGGCAAGCCGCTTCGACAATTCGCCTTCGTCGGCATTCGGGAAGGCGCGGTAGAGCATGTCGGATACGATCAGCCCGAGCACGTGATCGCCGAGGAATTCGAGGCGCTGGTAGCTGTCGCCGCGCTTGCGCGCGGATTTCAGCGCGGACACGTGGGTGAAGGCGGTCGCCAGCAGCGCCGGATCGGCAAACTGATGCCCGATGCGCGCCTCGATCGCGGCAGCAGCGGCCTTGGCGCCGGCCTTGCCGCGCTTTTTCTTCGCCGCCTGAGGCTCGCGACCGGCGTCGGGCTGAAGGCTAGCTTCGCCTGACGCCGACGAGGTGCGAATATCAGGTGTTTCGTCGTTCATCGCACAATTTTGAATATGCGATTCCAGCGCACCGCGGTGGGCCAGCGCCAGAACATCCAGGCATGTTCGCCCTCGGCAATGGAGAAGAAAATCATCTGGGCGCGGCCGATGAGATTCTCGGACGGCACATAGCCCACGGCCGACAAGACGCGGCTGTCGGTCGAGTTATCCCTGTTGTCTCCCATCATGAAAAAATGGTCCGGCGGCACGGTATAGACGATGGTGTTGTCGTAGAAACCGTTGTCGACGCAATCCAGCGACTCATAGCTGACGCCGTTCGGCAACGTCTCCTTCCAGCGCTTCACCCGCGCGGTGGCGTCGGACCCGCAAGGGTCCTCGCCGGTGAAATCGCTCAGCCGCTCGCGCACCACGGGCTTGTCGTTGATATAGAGCAGCCCCTCCTTCATCTGGATGCGGTCGCCAGGCAACCCGATCACCCGCTTGATGTAGTCGGTGGAATCGTCCTTCGGAAGCCGGAACACAACGACGTCGCCGCGCGCCGGATCGGAACCGAAGATGCGTCCTGAGAACAAGGGCGGCGACAGCGGGATAGAATAGTGGCTGTAACCGTAGGAATATTTCGAGACGAACAGATAGTCGCCGACCAGCAGGGTGGCCTTCATCGATCCGGAGGGAATGTTGAAGGGCTGGAACAGGAAGGTTCGGATCACCAGGGCGATCAGCAGGGCATGGATGACGACGCGGACGGTTTCACCCAAGCCGCCTTCTGATTTTGTCCCGGATGTCACGCTCATGGCTTTCCTGATTCCCCGTCACGCGAACGCCGCGCGCTGGCAGAGCATTTTCCTCACGCGAATCGCTCGTCGTTTCGCGTCGAGAAAATGTCTTGATTCTGATGTTGAGAGCGAGTTCCGGCGCAAACCCGAATTCGCTCTGGTTTCCTGCGGCGTTTTAGACGGTTGTTGGTAACCGCGCAATCAACGGCCGCGTCAAAACTTGCCAATCCATTGACAAGTCAAAGATTTTTAGTTTTGCGCCGGACCGGCATACCATCCCCTCCGGCGCCTCATGGTTTGCCGGGATTGACCGCCGAAATTATGACAAAGGCCTGCGCCAACGGCCAATCGTCGGTAATGCTGAGGTCGATCTGCGCCTGATGGTCCGGCGGTATCATGGCTTCGAGCCGGGCCAGCGCCCCGCCCGTCAATTGCATGGTCGGACGGCCGCCCGGCAGGTTCACCACCCCCATGTCCCGCCACCAGACGCCACGCCGAATCCCGGTGCCCAGCGCCTTGGAACAGGCCTCCTTGGCGGCAAACCGCTTGGCGTAGGTCGCAACCACCATCTTCTCGTTCTTGGCGCGCCGCCCGGCCCGGGCGCGCTCGGCGTCGGTGAAAATCCGGTCGAGGAAGCGGTCGCCATGCCGTTCGATGACCTTGGCGACGCGGCGGATATCGATCAGGTCGGAGCCGATGCCAATGATCATGGTTTGCCCGCAAGGTGCCGGGGATCCAGGGCCTGAAGCTGGCCCCGCCCGCGATCCATGGCGGCCCGCATGGCGCGTACCGTCTCTCCAAGACCGACGAACAACGCCTCCCCGATCATGTAATAGCCGATGTTGAGTTCGACGATTTGCGGCAATGCCGCGATCTGCTCTGCGGTAACGTAATCGAGGCCGTGGCCGGCATGGACTTCGAGGCCGGCGGAGCGTGCCAGAGTGGCGCCCGCGACTATCCGCTGCCATTCGGCCTGCGCCTTTGCGGCGTGGCCGTCGGTGACGGCGTCACACCAGGCGCCGGTGTGAATTTCAATCACCGGCGCGCGCAGCCTGGCGGCCATTTCGATCTGGGCGGGATCGGCGGCGATGAACAGCGACACCCGCACGCCCGCATCATTCAATTGCGCGACGAAGGGCTTCAGCGCGTTGTGCTGTCCGACCACGTCGAGCCCGCCCTCGGTGGTGAGTTCTTCACGGCGCTCCGGCACCAGGCACACCGCATGGGGCCCGGTCGCAAGGGCTATTCGGAGCATATCCGGGGTCGCTGCCATCTCGAAATTCAGCGGCTTTCCGATTTCCGCCTTGAGCCGCGCCATGTCGTCGTCGCGGATGTGGCGGCGATCCTCGCGCAGATGCGCGGTGATGCTGTCGGCGCCCGCCTCGATCGCCACCAGCGCGGCGCGCACCGGGTCCGGATTGCGGCCCGCCCGCGCATTGCGCAGGGTGGCGACGTGATCGACATTGACGCCGAGACGCAGCGGAGGATTTGGCATGCAGGACTCGCGGAAGTTCAAAAAACAGTGTCAAAAAAGCCGGAAGCGCGCTCCCCCTCCCATGGCGAGAGGGTTGGGGTGAGGGTTAAGGTTTATCGACGGGGTGAAACCCCTCACCCGGCGCTACGCGCCGACCTCTCCCACCTATCTCGGGGTTACCCGAGATGGGCATCATATTTGTCGAAGTCGGACATATCCGACTTCGATCGGGAGAGGTGAGATTGTGCTCGTGAGTTCGATTCGAATCCACATTCATGAACTAAACTCTCATCCATTGACGCGTTCGACCCGTGCGACGACGGCTTTGGCGCGCAACTGGGCGATAATAGCGCTGAGATGCTTGAGGTCATAGACCTCAAGATCGATGGTCAGCTCGGTGAAATCCGGCGAGCGCCTGAACATGCTGATGTTGTCGATATTGCCGTCGTGCTCGGCGATCACAGTGGCGACCTGGGCAAGGCTTCCGGGCTCGTTGACGTTATCGACGAGGATTCGCGCCGGAAAGCGCTGCGGCGTCGAATCATCGACATCCCAGCGCACGTCGAGCCAGCGCTCCGGCTCCTCCTCGAAATCCTTCAGCGCCGGCGACTGGATCGGATAGATCGTGATGCCCTCGCCGGGAGAAACAATCCCGACAATCCGGTCGCCCGGCACCGCCCCGCCGTTCGGCGCGAACTTGACCGGCAAATCGGAATTGATGCCGCGAATCGGAATCGCGGAAGGGCTGCGCGAAGGGTCCGGCGGCGATTTCAGCTTCAGCTTGACCGCGAGGCTCTTCTTGGCGCCGAACCGCCCGATGCGTTCTTCCTTGTAATCCGGATACATCGCGCGCGCGACGTCGGACGCCTTCATCTCGCCGCGCCCCACCGAGGCCATCACGTCGTCGATCGAGGCGCGCGCCAGCCGCGGCAGCGCGCCCTTGAGCTTGTCGTCGGCATATTCGATCTTTGCGCGGACGAACAGCCGTTCCACGATGCGGCGGCCAAGACCGGCATATTGATCGCGCACCGCGGTGCGCGTCGCGCGCCGGATCGCCGCCCGCGCCTTCCCGGTGACCGCAAGCGATTCCCACGCCGATGGCGGCGCCGACTGGGCTTCCGAGGTCAGCACCTCCACTTCGTCGCCGTTCTGCAGCTCGGAGGACAGCGGCGCGAACTTGCCGTTGATCTTGCAGCCCACCGCGCTGTTGCCGACATCGGTGTGCACCGCATAGGCAAAATCGATCACATTGGCCTGACGCGGCAACGCGATCAGCTTGCCCTTCGGGGTAAAGCAGAACACCTGATCGTGAAACAGCTCGAGCTTGGTATGCTCCAGGAATTCTTCCGGGTTGGCGCTGTCGGACAGGATGCCGATGGTGCGGCGCAACCAGGCAAAGGCGTTGGATTCGCGCTTCAACAGCTCGGTCGGCGAACCGATGCCGTCCTTGTAGAACGCATGCGCCGCGATGCCCAATTCCGCGATCTGGTCCATCTCCTCAGTGCGGATCTGCAGTTCGACACGCTGCTTGCCGGGACCGATCACGGTGGTGTGGATCGAGCGATAATCGTTCTGCTTCGGCGTCGAGATGTAGTCCTTGAACCGGCCGGGCACCACCGGCCAGGTGGTGTGCACCACGCCAAGCGCGCGATAGCAGGCCTCGACGTCGTCCAGCACGACGCGGAATCCGAAGATGTCGGACAATTGTTCGAAGCCGACCGACTTGCGCTCCATCTTGGTCCAGATCGAAAACGGCTGCTTGCGCCGGCCATAGACATGCGCGGCCATGCCGTTGTTCTGAAGATTGCGGGAGAGCTGGCTTTCGATTTCCCCGATCAGGTTGCGGTTGCGATCTGCCAGCGAATCCAGCCGCTGCATCACCACCGCATAGGCTTCCGGATCGAGCGTGCGGAACGACAGGTCTTCGAGTTCCTCGCGCATCTCCTGCATACCCATGCGGCCGGCGAGCGGCGCATAGATGTCGAGCGTCTCCTCGGCGATCCGGCGACGGGCCGTCGGCGGCACGAACTCCAGCGTGCGCATGTTGTGCAGACGATCGGCGAGCTTGATCAGCAAGACGCGGACGTCGTCGGCGATTGCCAGCAGCAGCTTGCGCAGGTTCTCGGCCTGCTTGGCTTCGCGCGAAACCAGCTCCAGCCGCTTCAGTTTGGTGAGACCCTCGACCAGCGCGCCGATCTCGTGGCCGAAGATCTGGTCGATTTCGGCGCGGGTGGCCTCGGTATCCTCGATGGTGTCGTGCAGCAGCGCGGCGACGATGGTGGCGTCGTCGAGCTTGAGGTCGGTGAGAATCGCCGCGACTTCCAGCGGATGCGAAAAATAGGGATCGCCGGATGCCCGGGTCTGCGCCCCGTGCGCCTTCATGGCGTAGACATAGGCGCGGTTGAGCAGATCCTCGTTGGTGTCCGGATTGTAGGATCGGACACGTTCGACCAGATCGTATTGCCGCATCATGCCCGAACGCGGCGATTTGGCCGGCCTAGCGGGCCTGGGCGCAGCCGACGCCGGCGGAGCGGACGCAGGCGCCACGGCAACCGAATCGGTCGCGGCCTGCATCTGCCTGGGGCTTCGGCGCCAATAGGCCATTGAATCACTACCTTCGTGCGGGCTTCGAATGCGGCCCGGTTCCTGAAATAGCTTATCTCGCTCCCGAACGGAGCAGCCCCCGTTGTGGCGGGGAACCCTCGATTTCGGGCATCCGATCTCTCGATTGGAGCATGATCTCCGGGCAAACGCTGTGCGTTTGTCCCGAGGGAAAACCGGTTCCCTCTTTTCCGGATCATGCCCCAAGGCGCAGTCTAACGCGAAACTGGCAGTCCTCCGATCAAATCGAAGGCAGCTTTCGCGGAATTAGCCCGCGCCCGGACAAACGCATGGTAACCATGAAAAGGTCAATAAAAGCAAAGGCCCGGACAAATGTCCGGGCCTTTGCCAAATGAGATGGGCCCGGGACACACACCCCGCGGCCCT
>JAJYAH010000237.1 GCA_021779635.1 Pseudomonadota bacterium
AGCACCTTCTTGGCGTGGCTCTGGCCGATGACGTAGTCGTCGAGGACCTTGCAGATTTCCTTCGGGGTCGGAATGCCGTCGCGCGACTTCACCAGCGAGGATTTGTTCTCCTCGCGAATGATATCCATGCACAACTCAACGCATTCGTCGCAGATGAATACGGTGGGCCCCGCGATCAGTTTGCGGACTTCATGCTGGCTCTTGCCGCAGAACGAGCAATAAAGTGTGTTCTTGGAGTCGCTCGTGCCGACTTTACTCATTCTCGTCTCCGTCCGCCGTTCGATCCCGTCCGCCCGATCGCCCCGTCCCGGCACTTGCCGGCCCAGAATCTAGATAGAGCAAAATCCGTACCAAAAAAGGCCTTAAGCTCCAGATGATGCCACGAATCGTAGCTAACTCGAATCCCCCACGATCATAACCGATCCGACGTAGCCAACCATGCTGACACCCGACTATCAAGAATTCCCTAATCGGCCGCGCATCGGATACCCGTGACAATACCGTGATTTGCGTCGTCTATGCGAGCAAGAGATGCCGAAATCGGCCGGGCGTTGCGGGATTGCCACGCTACCGGACCGGCACGAAAGTGGAACTTTCGGCCCTAACGAGGCCTCAAAGGGGCGTGGGCGGCCTGAATCGCCGGTCGCGGCGGCCCGTTCGCCCGCCGCTTGCCTCAGGGGGTCTTCACGGCCGGGTCCTCCGACCGCTTGTCGATCACCTTGTCCACAATACCGAAGTCGCGGGCCATCTCGGCGGTAAGGAACTTGTCGCGCTCCAGCGCATCCTCGATCGCTTTAAAGGTCTGGCCGGTGTGCTTGACGTAGATTTCGTTGAGCCTCTTCTTGAGATTCAGAATCTCCTGCGCATGCAGCATGATATCGGTCGCCTGGCCCTGAAAACCGCCGGAGGGTTGGTGCACCATGATGCGCGAATTCGGCAATGAGAAGCGCATGTCCTTATGGCCGGCCGCGAGCAAAAGCGAGCCCATCGATGCGGCCTGCCCGGTGCAAAGCGTCGATACCGGCGGCCGGATGAATTGCATGGTGTCGTAGATCGCAAGGCCGGACGTAACCACCCCGCCGGGCGAATTGATGTACATCGAGATTTCCTTCTTCGGATTCTCGGCCTCGAGGAACAACAACTGCGCGACGGTTAGCGTCGACATGCCATCCTCGACCGGTCCGGTCACGAAGATGATGCGCTCTTTCAGCAGGCGCGAAAAAATGTCGTAGGCGCGCTCGCCGCGGTTGGTCTGCTCGACCACCATCGGCACGAGGTTCATGTAGGTTTCCACCGGATCGCGCATTAATCACCTAAGGGTTAGTAGACAGGTTGACGGAAGCGAACATCCATCGGCAGGGCAGCGAGCCACGAATTTGCCGGACACGGACGAACGTCCCTTGATGCAGGACTAAGGAACAGGCTCACAGATATGGGCCAATTCCCCGGTGACAAGACCGGAGCAATTTCAGGCTTTCAGCGCAGTTGAAGCTGATTCGTGAAGCACCGCCTAGCGACCGAAGCCGCCGCCAGGCCTCTTTCACGGCACATCCTTAACGAAGCCAATCCTTGACGCCGAACGATACCGTCAGGCGGCGGTCTTCTCCGCATCGTCGTCTTTGTAAAGATCCTCGCGCGAGACCTTCTTTTCAGTCACGTTGGCGAGTTCGAGGATGAAATCGACAACTTTGTCCTCATAAATCGGCGCACGAAGCTGGGCCAGTGCATTGGCATTGTTGCGATAGTAGTCCCAGACCTCTTTCTCGCGTCCCGGCATCTGGCGCGCGCGCTCAATCAGCGCGCGGCTGACTTCGTCGTCGGTGACCGTGATCTTGTTCTTCTCGCCGATCTCGGACAGCACCAGACCGAGCCGAACCCGGCGATCGGCGATCTTGCGATATTCCTCGCGGGCGGCCTCCTCGGTGGTATTTTCATCGGCGAAAGTCTTGCCGCCGGACTCCATTTCAGCCTTGATCGAATTCCACATCAGATTGAATTCCTCGTCGACCAGCGACGGCGGCGCCTCGAAGCGATGGGTCTCGTCGAGACGGTCGAGCAATACGCGCTTGACCTTCTGGCGGGTAGCGCCGGCAAACTCCGCCGACAGCCGCTCGCGCGCGGCTTCCTTCAGCTTGTCGAGCGATTCCAGGCCCAATGTCTTGGCAAACTCGTCGTCGATCTTGGTGTCCTGCGGCGCTTCGATCAGGGTGGCCGTGGTCTCGAACTCGGCGGGCTGGCCTGCCAGCTTCTCGCTGCCGTAGTTTTTCGGGAATGAGACCTTCAGATTGCGGGTTTCGCCGGCTGCGATTCCGAGCAGCTGTTCCTCAAAGCCGGGAATGAAAGTTCCAGAGCCAAGCAAAACCTGGACGTTCTCGCCGGTGCCGCCATCAAACGGCGTCCCGTCGATGGTGCCCTTGAAGGAGATCGTGACCCGGTCCCCGGTTTCGGCCTTCGCCCCCTCGCCTTTCGCGGCGAAGGTACGGTTCTGTTCTGCGATTCGCTTGATGGCCTCGTCGACATCGGCATCGGTCACATCGGCGATCGGCTTCTCGACCGTGAAGCTCTTGAAATCGGCAAGCTGGATCGCCGGCACAACTTCGATCGAAACCGTGTAGTTCAGATCGGATTTGCCGGTAAGAATGTCCTCAACGGCTTTTTCCTCCGTTGGCATGGTGACTTTGGGTTCGGTCGCCAGGCGAAAGCCGCGCTCCGTGAAGATTTGCGAGTTGGTGTCGCGGATGGTCTGCTCCACGGTCTCGGCCATTACCGACCGGCCATACACCTTCTTGAGATGGCTCACCGGCACTTTGCCTGGACGAAAACCGTTAAGACGGACCTTGTCCTTGAGGTCGACCAGGCGAGCGTCGGCCTTGGCATCGAGATCCGATGCCGGAACGCTGATCTGGAATTCGTGCTTCAATCCGTCGGCGACGGTTTCCTTCACCTGCATGGCGTCAATCTTCTTCCCGCTTGGTCCGGCCGAAACGCCGGGACGTTGTCAATCTGGTCGACGCACGGCGTTAAAACCTGCGTCGGGGGTTCGGCAAGACCACATGGCGCGTCGTCGTCGAGGTCCCAGAACCGCTGCGTAAATTGCTGGACGGCAAGCCGCGCTTCACCAGGTCCCTGGGGACCGATTAGCCCCACCGAAGCGAGCCGCCTGAAGCTGCCGTGGTAGCCGAGTGGAAGCGCCAGATCAACCATCTGCAACCCGGCAAGATCGCAGACCGGAGCAGGACTTCCCAATCCGGAACATGGCCCTCCGTGCCCGCCGGAGCAAGTAGGCGATGAAGACGGCCCACTGGTCAATTGGCGGAGGAGTTCAGAAGCAAGATGACGCCGCGATCTCGGCGACCTGAAATTCTCTGCTCGGAAGCTGTCGCTGCCCTAAAGCCGCCACGGAACCAACGGCGATGTCGACAATTGAGGTGCCGCACGCCATCGGCCTCAACGCCTTCTCTATCCCCGCTCACATTCCCAGGAAGTCAAAATGCGAATAGTTCGGTCATCCGTCCTTGCACTTTTGCTGTCCGCGGCCTCGGCGGCCATGCTGGCCGGCACAGCCCAAGCCCAGGTTTCCGTCGATATTCGCGTGAACCTCGCCCCGCCGCCGCTGCCGTTCTACGAGCAACCAGTCATTCCGGCGGAGGGATACATCTGGGTTCCGGGCTTCTGGGCCTGGGATGAAATGGAGGCTGATTACTATTGGGTGCCGGGGACGTGGGTCGAGCCGCCACAACCCGAGCTACTGTGGACGCCGGCCTATTGGGGCTGGGACGACGGGCGATATTTCTTCCATCCCGGTTATTGGGGCCGCGAAGTCGGATTCTACGGCGGAATTGATTACGGTTTCGGTTACACCGGTGAAGGCTATTGGGGCGGCCGCTGGGATCACGGCCACTTCTTTTACAACCGCTCGGTCAACAACGTTGAAAACGTGCACATTGCCAACGTCTATAATCAGACGGTGGTGGTGAATAACAGAAGCAACAATGTCAGTTTCAATGGCGGCAACGGGGGCACCGCGGCGAGGCCTACGCCACAACAGGAGGCGATCGCCCGAGAGCGTCACGTAGAGGCGACGCCGGTGCAGCGACAGCACATAGAGGCAGCGAGCAAGGATCGCGCGCTCTTCTCCAAGCAAAACCATGGCGAGCCCGCGGTGGCAGCAACCCCGCGCGCTGGAGTTTTCCAGGGGGCAGGCATATCGCACGGATCTCACACTCCCATCGCCGCCAGACCCGGCGAGCCACCGCCGAATGGCGCCGAGAGGCCTGGCGCGGCTGTGAACAGGCCGATGGCGGGTGAGAAGCCAGCTCCCGCCGAGGCGCCACGAGAAGCCCAGCCGCGGCCAAATGAGAGAGCGGCTCCAGCAGCTGAAGAACAGAGAAGGCCCGTCCAGGAGCCATCTAGAGCGCAAGAGGCGCCCCGGGTGGAAGAGCCGCGCAGACCGGAACCGCCCAGGATGGAAGAGCCCCGCCGACCGGCTCAGGAGCCTCCGCGGGTTGAAGAACAGCGCAGGCCAGTTCAGGAGCCGCCGCGAGCAAACGAGATGAGACCGGCAGCACCGAGGATGCCCGAAAGACCTGCTGCGGCTCCCGCGAGACCTGCTGCGGCTCCCGCGAGACCTCCTGCGGAAGAAAAGAAGCGCGAGTGACAGGCGCGCTATTCGCGCATAACGCATGTAGTTGGCACCGCTGGCCAGCCACCGCGGCGATGAGGTCACCGCCCCCTCGACAAGGCCTTTCCGTTCCGATCGAAGCGGAACGGAACCGCACCGTGTCAGGGCAGGCTTTCGCCTGAGAACGCTCTCAAGATGGTGCGGGCGGAGGGACTCGAACCCCCACAACTTTCGTCACTGGAACCTAAATCCAGCGCGTCTACCAATTCCGCCACGCCCGCCAACGCCATCTCGTCCGACCGCGATGCCGCGGGCGGCGGGCTTATAACATGGCACGCCGATCCGCAGCAAAAAAATAGCCGCAGTTAGGCCATCTCCGGCGTACATGCGGCAACTGGACATGGCGAGCGGAAAATGGTCCGCATCGATCATGGCAGATCAGATTTTCCCACTCAATCGACGTGAATTCGTGGCCGGATTGGGCTCCGCGGTCCTTGGTCCGGCGATCGCCCTGGCCGGGGGATCCCTGCCGCTGGCGCTGCAGGCCAAAGCTGACGTCGTCGCCTTGCGTCCGGGATCGCCGGATACGCCGATATGGTCGCTCGGCGGGTCAACGTCGGACCCGGTTTTACGTTTCAAGCGCGGCGACGCGATTGAAGTCGCACTTGCGAACCGGCTGCCGGTGCCGGCCGTACTCAACTGGCGCGGCTTGGACGGTGTTCCGGCCGCCGAACCGCTGATCGCAACGACGCCACTCGCGCCTGGCGCCAACCAAAGCTTCGCGATTCCGTTGCGCCATGCCGGCACCTTCCTGTGCGACCTGCGGCTGCTCGGCGATGGTCAGGCGCGGGCGTCTTCGGCGCGGGCGCTGATTGTCGCAGAGAGCGAGGCCATCGCCGTCGATCGCGACGAAGTGCTTCTGATCGAAGACTGGATGATACGCCCGGATGGAACAGCAATCGCGCCAGGGATCGATCCAAAAGACGCGACGCCGCTCTACACGATCAACGGCCGAACGATGCTCGATATTCCTATCCGTCGCCATGAACGCCTGCGGCTTCGCTTTATCAACGGCTTTCAACGCAATGTTATTGCTGTGAAATTAGATGGCCAGCAAGTTCGCGTCATGGCGCTCGACGGCCAACCATCGGAGCCGTTCCCGGCGCGCAACGGCGCGCTGGTATTGGCGCCAGGAGCCCGAATTGACGCATTCATCGAAGCGGAAGCGCCTCCCGGCTCGACCTCGCTCATTCTCCTGCATAACGGCAAGGAGGCGCGCCCCATCGCCCGGCTGGTCGCCTCAAAGGAACCGCCGATCCGCGAAGCACCACTTGCCCCTGCATCCCCGTTGCCATCGAACGGCTTGCCGTCCGAACTGAACCTCAAGGGCGCCTTGAGGATCGATTTGACCCTCGGTGGACCGCAGGCCGATTGGGCAGCGCCCACGGCTTTTACGGCCTCAGCTCCGCCCGCGTTCCGTGTCAAAGCGGGCCGCACCGTGGTATTGGCCTTGGCAAATCGCAGCGAGATCGCGACCGTCTTCCACCTCCACGGGCATCATTTCAGGCTGCTGGACCGGCTTGACGATGGCTGGAAGCCATTTTGGCTTGATACGCTTGCAATCGAGGCCGGGCAGACGCAGCGCGTCGCATTCTCTGCCGAATATGGCGGACGCTGGCTGATGGAGTCGGCGGCAGCGGACTGGGCGGCGCCACGTCTCGTGCGATGGTACAGTGTCGAATGAGGAAACAAAAATGAGCAAAACAACGCCAACTATTCGCAGCGTCAAAGCCCGTGCCGTGGTCGCGCCGATCTCGCGGCCGGTAAAAAACGCCTTTGGCGTCATTGAGGCCGCCCCACTGGTGTTGATCGATGTCGTGACGGACCAAGGCTTTACCGGACACTCTTACATCTTTGCCTATACCAAGCTGACGCTCACGCCGCTGGTGCGCCTGATCGAAGAGATCGGCCGCGATTTGGCCGGAAAGGCAATCGCGCCGTTTGATCTGATGGCTGTCATGGACGCCAAATTCAGATTGCTCGGCTGGCAAGGCCTTGTCGGCATGGCTGTGTCGGGTCTCGACATGGCGTTCTGGGACGCGTTGGGACAGGCGGCGGGTCAGCCGTTGGCGACATTGCTGGGCGGATCGCCCCGAGCCATCAGGGCCTACGACAGCTACGGCGCGGTCGATCCCGTCGCCGACGAGAAGGACTTGCGCCGCTCGCTCGATCAGGGCTTTCGCGGCATCAAGATCAAGGGCGGCGCCGGCGATCTCGCCAACGACGAACGGGTAGTTAAAGCGGTGCGCGATTTGATCGGTCCTGACGTCGCGCTCATGCTGGATTTCAACCAATCGCTGGATCCGACCGAGGCCAGCCGCCGCATCGCGCGGCTCGCGGCCTACGATCTGCACTGGATCGAGGAGCCCGTGGCCGCTGAAAACCTCGAAGGCCATGCGAAGGTACGTGAGACGTCGCCGATATCGATTCAATCCGGCGAGAACTGGTGGTTTCCGCGCGGCTTTGCGGAAGCCATCAGCGCAGCCGCCAGCGACTTCATCATGCCCGATCTGATGAAGGTCGGCGGCGTCACCGGCTGGCTCCGCGTCGCAGCCCAGGCCGAAGCCGCTTCAATCCCGATGTCCAGTCACCTGTTCGCCGAAGCCAGTTCTCACGTGTTGCCTGTCACTCCAACCGCGCACTGGATCGAATATCTCGACGTCGCACGTGCGATCGTTACCGAACCGGTGCAGATTGTTGATGGCACGATCACGGCACGCGGGCACGGCCTTGGGCTGTCCTGGAACGAGGCCGCCGTCGCGAAATACCTCGTATAGGACGCTTGCTCCTGACCTGCGACGCCTCAATATTCGATGCCGAATTCGTCATAGAGGCGCCGGAACACCGCTGGCAGCACCTCCGGCAAATCTTCCGCGATCAAGCCTGGGCCGGCCTCGCGCGCCGCTTCGCCATGCATCCAGACGCCGATGCTGGCGGCCTCGAATGCCGGCGCGCCCTGGGCCAGCAGGCCCGCGATCATTCCGGCCAGCACGTCGCCGGCGCCGGCAGTCGCAAGCCATGGCGGCGCGTTGGCGGCGATGGTTGCGCGGCCGTCCGGTGATGCCACCACCGTATCCGGTCCCTTGAGCAAGACGATGGCGCCGGAGCGTTCGGCCGCCGCCCTCACCCGTTCAAGTTTCGAGCGGTTTGGATTTTTGTTGCTGATATCGCTGAACAGCCGCGGAAACTCTCCCTCATGTGGCGTGAGAACCACCTGCGGATCGGAAATGGCCTTGATCGACTGGAATAGCCGATCGGGAGCATCGGCAAAACTTGTCAATGCATCCGCGTCCAGCACCAGCTGTCGCTTAGCCGATAGCGCGGCGAGAACAAAATCCCGCGTCCGTGCACCAACCCCCGCGCCCGGTCCGATCACGCACGTGTGGAGGCGCTTATCCGTCAGCAGCTCGGCAAACTCGACCACGGTATCGGTCGTGCGGACCATGACAGCGGTGAGCGCGGCGGCATTGACGGCAAGCGCATCCCTTGGCGAGACCAGCGTGACCAGCCCGGCGCCGGCCCGCAAGGCACCGCGCGCCGACAGCCGTGCCGCGCCGGTCGCCGCGATATCGCCTGAGACGATAACGGCATGGCCGCGGGCGTATTTATGGCCGCCGACCTGCGGCACTGGAAATGACTTTTGCCAGCATGGCGGAGTGTTTTCGAACGCCTGCGGCCGAATTTCTTCGAGCACAGTGGCGTCGATGCCGATATCGGCAACGCGCACGCGACCGCAATGAATCCTGCCCGGCAACAACAGATGCGCCGGTTTGCGCCGAAAAAATGTGACGGTTTCGGTGGCGCGGACCGCGACGCCCATGATGGCGCCGGTCGTGCCGTTAACGCCGCTCGGCAGGTCGACGCTGAGAACGGGCGCACCGTTGGCGTTAATCGCCTCGATCATATCGAGCGGATCGCCCTTTACGGTCCGGTTGAGGCCGGCGCCGAACAGCGCATCGATAATCAGCGCGGGCCGGCCGATCGCGGGGGGATTGAACGGCAATACGGGATATTTCCATCCTCGCGCTGCGGAGGCTGCATCGCCTTGCAGGCTGTCCCGTTCGCACAGCAGGATGACAGAGACCTCGCGGCCGCGCGCCGCCAATTCGGCCGCCGCCACGAAGCCGTCGCCGCCATTGTTGCCCCGCCCGGCGATCACCAGGATCGGCCCCTCCTCCACGAGGTCCATCGCTGCCTCGGCTACCGCCTGACCCG
>JAJYAH010000238.1 GCA_021779635.1 Pseudomonadota bacterium
TGCGATTGTCTGTTTCCTTCCGCTACTCACTCTGAACGCGCTCACGGTCGGCTCCGTTTTCGACGACCGGCTTGCAGAAGTCGTGAAGCTGTTGCCCATCGACACGACTTTTACCGGTCGCACCGATATCTGGGAGTTTGCGATTTCATCGCTCGGTCTTCGTCCCTTCCTGGGCTACGGCTTTGCCGCTTTCTGGGGAACCGACTCGATCGAGAATCTCGTTAAAAACGACCAATATGAATGGGCTGCCACTGCGTCGCACAGCCATAACGGTTATCTCGATACCGCCCTGACCATGGGCTATCCCGGCCTGGCGTTGATCATCTTCATTTTTGTATATTCGCCATTGAAGGACTTTAGCGTAGCAGCTCGATCCGGCAACGCCGGACCGCTGGCAAAATTATTTATGCGGCTCTGGCTGTTCGGCATCTACCTGTCGTCGATGGAAAGCTTTCTGCTGGATCGCGCTGATCCGATCTGGTTCACCTTCCTGGTCGCCGTTTTTGGCCTGCATTACATCTCTCGTTTCCGTCTGAAGTCCGAATCGACGGCTCCCTGACCGATACCCCCGAGGCCAACCCGTAGGTGGGTACAGTTCGGTGGGCGCGCCGGTCCAGAAAAGCCCCCGGTGCCGCATGGACGCCGCGAGATCTCTCCGGAAGAGTTTCGACGTCTGACCAGATTGGCAGCCGGCGTCACCTCGCTCCTGGCTCCGATGGAGCCTGCGATTGATCGGCGCTGTATCGATGATCAAGTTTACCGGCGCAGCGTGTCGAGGGGAGCGTCAAGTTGTTACGCCAGCAGTCGTGCCGACCCGCCTTGCGCTTCCATTAGTTTCACGGCCCTTTTGTCGAAGGAAACAAAAGTATCCGCGCCGAGCCAATTCCCCTCAAAGGCGATAACGCCGTCGGCAAAATCGCCGCCCGCTTGCAGCAGAGCCAATCCGGCTTCTGCGGCAGGCCGGTTTACCACGACATTCGCGCCATTCATCAGGCGCCGGATCGTTTCCGCGATATCGCGCGGCGGGACCTTGTAACCTTGCGATAGCACCCAGACCAATTCGCAGAGCGAAGGTATCGGAATTGCAATCAGTTCTGCGGCCTTTAGTGCTGTTTGCGCGGCTTTGCTTTGGTGCGCGTGATCTTCGGTAACCGCCCGAACCAATACATTGGTATCCGCCGTGATCCTCATCGTTTGCGGGCCCAGCCCCGGGCGGCGATCTTGTTCATTTTCTCAATCGATAAGGACGGGCCATCCTTTCTCTTCAGAAAACCGAAAGCATCGGAAATGTTGCCGGCAGGTCGTGCAGCTCGTACCTCGATACGCCCGTCAGGAAGCTTGTCCACGGTGATTTTCTCGCCCGGATTGACGCCCAGATGCTTCAGGATATCCTTGCGCAAGGTGACTTGTCCCTTGGCGGTCACGGTAAGTGTGCTCATGGGCGGGCCTCATTGCTCTCTTGAGATGTAAGGTAAAATTACCTTACAATCAAGGTGACGAAACGACGCTCCGGAGACCGTCCGCCGCTGCTCACATTCGTCGCGGGCTGATCTTCCAGGTTCCCGCGAGGATGCCGGCGGTCATCAGGCCGCTGATGACGGCGGCGGTCGGGATCGTCAGTGCCAGCGCAGCGGTCCCGGCCCATCCGATCGAGGAAAAGGCTTCCGCAAACGTCGCCAGCCGCGACGAGGTCTGGCGGCGACGGAACTGGCTGCGTTTGGCTTGCACCCGAAACCAAAGCTGTATCGCGGTGGCCGACGCCGCTGCGGTCGCGACGCCGAGCGCGGTGATGGCCGCCTGCGGCAGTGAGGCAAATGCCAGCGCGACGATCAGCGGCGCGAACAGGACGCCGATCGCGATCAGCACCACCTCGATCTTGGCGCGGGTCACTCGCGAGGACGGCAGCGGCGCGCTCGTCACCAGATCGGCGGCGTCTTCGCCCGAGATGGTCAGCCATGCCAGGCCACCGGCAAGCTGGCCCGCCGCCATCACCACGACCGGGGTGATCAGTACGAGGGCGGTGGAACTGCCGGCAAAACTTCGCCACAGCATCAGCGCCGGCGGCACCAGATAAAGCAGTTGCATCAAGGTCTGCGACACCAGCCACGGATCGCGCCGCAGCAGCACGAATTCCTTCCACCTCAGCGCCTGTTGCCGCGAACCGGCGCGAAACGTCCTGGCGCGGTGGCCGCGATGGGCCGGCGCGGCATTCGCCGTGACGCTGACGGCGGTGTCGGCAAATCGTGGTGAAAAGATCGCCATCACGGCGCCCAGCAGCACGAGTCCGCCGGACAGCAGAAGCAGCAACGCTTCGCCGTCGCCGAGCGCCGCGCGCGCGGGCCACCAGACCATGCTTTCGAGTCCAGGTGCATGGGCCGCCGCGGCGTCGGATGTCAGAACCGCGAACCGCGACAGCGTGCCATAGGACATGATGGCGGCGATCTGCAGCGCGATCACGAAGCCGGCGCCGATGATCGCAGCCAGTATTTGCGAGACCAGGCGGGTCCGGCTCGGGCCGATCAGGCGGAACAGCGTGATCGCCATGGCGATGGCAACCGCTGCGGCGGACAGGCCGATGGCGACGACAACGCCGTAGGCGGCGAACCATCGGATACCGCCGCCGATGACGAGAACATCAACGAAAGGCGTCGACAACACCAGCGCCATCGCCGTGACGGTCAGCGCGATCGCCGCGATGCGAACCGAAAATACATTGGCCAGTGCCGCCGGCGAGGACATGATCAGATCGAGATCGGCGCGGGCGTAAAACACCCGCGTCACCGATTCGATCGCCTGCGACAGCATCAGCGCCCATGCCAGGAATATCGTCGCGGTGATGACGATCAGGGCGGATTTGTCGAGCGGTGCCGCAAGGTTCGCAAACCTGCCGACCACGGCATAGGCCGGCAGGTGCATCATCGCCGCAAAAACAATCAGGCCGACAATCGCACTGCGCTTGCGCAACCGTCGCCCGGCCGTCATCATCGCCAGCCATTCGCGCCAGGCCAGCCGGATTTCGTGCCGGGCAAACCAGCTCAGGGCCGTGGCTGAACTCATGCAGCGGCCTCGACATCGACCAGTGCGATGAACATGTCCTCGAGGCTGGTGTCGTTGTGTCCGTTCTGCTGGCGCAGTTCGGCAAGCGTGCCTTCGGCGATCAGCCGTCCCGCGGCGATAACGCCGATGCGGTCGGCCATGCGCTCGGCCACTTCCAGAATATGTGTGGTCATGATCACGGTGCAGCCGGACTGCACGCGCTCCTGCAGCAATCCCTTGACGTGACGTGCGGAGACCGCGTCGAGGCCGGTGAGCGGCTCATCGAGGATGATCAGGCGCGGGTCGTGCACCAACGCGCCGGCGAGCGCCACCTTCTGGCGCATGCCCTTGGAAAATCCCTCGCAGCGCTCATGCAGATGCGGCTCGAGGCCGAGCGAGACCAATAGGCTGTGGGCGGCGGCTTGCGAAACCCTGGGGTCGATGCCCCACAGCCCGGCGACGAATTCGAGATATTCCAGCGGCGTCAGCTTGTCGTAGATCATCGGCTCGTCCGATACCCACGCCGTGATCTGCTTGGCGGCGACCGGATCACCGAGGGCATCGATGCCGAGCACCGATACCGAGCCGGCATCGGGCCGCAGCAGGCCGGCGATCATGCGCAGCGTCGTGGTCTTGCCGGCGCCGTTGGGCCCGAGCAGCGCATAGAACTCGCCACGGCGAACGGTAAGATCGAGCGCGTCGACCGCGAGACGGTCAAAACGCTTCGTTAACCCTCGTACCTGCAACGCGGATTCAGCTGGATTCATGACGTCGGGGCAATCGGTTTCATTCGGCTTGCGAACCATGGACCCAAGATATTTCGGCGGGGTGAATCGGCGGCGGCAAATCCCGCCGATGCGCGGTTAGCCTAAAGTTTTGGCACCGTCGGCAACCCAAATGCGCGTCGGCAACCAGCGCTTTGTTGACAGGGATCGGGGCTTTGGGCTGTATAGGCATCAACGCCATGTGAAGGTTTTCAGCGTCTTCGGATGCTGAAATGCAAGGCGGCGGGATGCGGCAAGGCGGTCGATAGAATCGCTGGAAGCATCGGGGGAGGGATGTCGGCAATGCTGGACTTCGTTCAGCAGTTGGTGAGTGGTATTGCGCTCGGCTGTGTCTACGGGCTGATCGCGCTTGGCTTTGTCCTGGTCTACAAGGCCACCGAGGTCGTGAATTTCGCGCAAGGCGACCTGATGATGCTGGGTGGGTTCTTCGCCTACACTTTCATCGGCATTCTCGGCTTCAATTACTGGATCGGTTTCGCCGCCGCGGTCGTGGCCATGGCGCTGTTCGGGATGCTGGCGGAGCGCCTGGTGGTGCGTCCGATCCTCGGCTATCCGCAATTCTCCATCATCATGGCGA
Organism: Pseudomonadota bacterium; assembly: GCA_021779635.1. The sequence goes on from JAJYAH010000238.1 coordinate 4,399, forward strand.
CGATCGGGCTCGGATATTTTCTGCGTTCGGTCGTCGGCATGATCTGGGGCACCGACGACTTCAAGATCGAGACGCCATTCAGCCAGGGCGTCGTCAGGATCGGTACTCTGGTGCTGGCCTATGACAAACTTTCCGTCATTGCGGCCACCATCATCCTTTGCGCCCTGCTGTATCTGTTCTTCAACCGGACGATGCTCGGCACCGCGATGCGGGCGAGTTCGGAGAACATGCTGGCGGCCTATTATATGGGCATTCCGGTCAAGCGCGTGGTGTCGATCGTATGGGCGATCAGCGCCGCGGTGGCGACCTGCGCCGGCGTGCTGCTCGCCCCGATCACCTTCATTCATTCCAATGTCGGCCTGGTGCTGGGACTGAAGGCGTTTCCGGCGGCCGTGCTCGGCGGCTTCGGCTCGATCCCCGGGGCGGTGGTGGGCGGCGTGCTGATCGGCGTGATCGAGAGCATGGCTGGCTTCTATTTGCCGGAGGGATGGAAGGACGTCGCGCCCTACGTCGTTCTTCTCCTGGTGCTGCTGCTCAAGCCGGAAGGGCTGTTCGGCCTTCACCAGCGCAAGAAAGTCTAGGAAGCGGCCATGCGGTTCATGTTCAAGACCGATTATGAAGATGACATCAGGCTGTTTCCGCACAGCGGCTATGTCGTCTCCTATGGCGTGCTGCTCGCGCTTCTGGTGGTCGCGCCGTTCGTCCTGTCGAGCTACATCGTCAGCCAGCTGGTCTTCGTGTGCATCTACGCCACCGTCGGCGTCGGGCTGATGATACTGACCGGCTTTACCGGGCAGGCGTCGTTGGGTCACGCCGCCTTTCTCGCGATCGGCGCCTATACCGCCGCCTACCTGCAGCAATTCAATGTGCCTTTTCCGGTTTATTTCATTGCCGCCGGGCTGTTGACCGGCGTGATCGGCGCGCTGGTCGGTTTCCCGGCGCTGCGGCTGCAGGGCATTTACCTCGTGATCGCGACGATTTCCTTTGCCCTGATTGTCGAGGAAATCATGGCGCGGTGGGAAAGCGTGACGCACGGCAATGAGGGCATGCGCGTCAAGACCATTCACCTCCTCGGCACTGCGGTACCGCGTGACAGCCCGGCTTTCTACTTCCTCTGTCTCGGCGTGCTGATTCTGACGATTGTCGGCACGCTCAACCTGCTGCGTTCGCCGACCGGCCGAGCTTTCGTCGCGATCCGCGACAGCGAAACGGCGGCGCGAAGCATGGGCATCAATGTTTCGCTCTACAAGGTGAAGTCGTTTGCGATCAGCGCCGCCATCACCGGACTGGCCGGCTGCCTGTTCGCCCACAAGCTGTCCTTCATCAGCCCGGAAATGTTCACGCTGCAGCTCTCGATCGAGTTCATCATCGTGATCCTGATCGGCGGCGCATTCAGCCTGCACGGCGCGGTGCTGGGGGCGATCTTCATTGTCATGATCGACCCGTTTCTGACCTTCCTCAAGGACGATGTCCCGGGCCTTGCCGCCGGCATCGCCGCGACGCTCGGCGCCGGCGCCGAACGGGCGGCGCATATCCAGGACCATGTCGCCGCATTCGCCTCCGCCAACGGCCTGAAGGGCGCCATCTACGGCATCATCATCGTCCTGTTCGTCCAATTCGAGCCGCTTGGCCTTTACGGACGCTGGCTCAAGATCAAGCTCTTCTTCCAGCTGTTCCCGCTCTACAAGCGGGCGACCTTCAAGCGGCAGAAGATCTACGTGAAATCGGAGCGGAACCGGTGAGCTATTTCCGCGCCGAAAACCTCTCGCTGCATTTCGGCGGCCTCAAGGCGGTCGACGCCGTCAATTTCGCGGTCGAGAAGGGCGAGATACTTTCGATCATCGGCCCCAACGGAGCCGGCAAGAGTTCGATCTTCAACCTGATCTCGCGAATCTACAGCCCGACCTCGGGCCGGATCTATTTCGAGGACCAGGACATCACCCAGCAGCCGGCATTCGACATCGCCAAGCTCGGCATCGCCCGCACCTTCCAGAACATCGAACTGTTCGAGAATGCGACCGTGCTCAGCAACCTTCTGGTCGGCCGGCACCGGCATTCCACCACACGGCTGTGGCAGGAACTGCTGTTCATGCCAGGCGTGCGCAGCGCCGAGAAGGTCCATCGCCGCCGCGTCGAGCAGGTCATCGAATTTCTCGATCTCGCGCCCTACCGCGACAAGCTGATCTCCGGCCTTCCTTACGGCGTGCGAAAGGTGATCGAGCTTGCCCGCGCGCTGTGCACCGAGCCGAAGCTGATCCTGCTCGACGAGCCGTCGTCCGGACTGAACGTCGAGGAGACCGACGACATGTCGTTCTGGATCCGCGACATGAAGACCGAGCTCGGCATCACCGTGCTGATGGTCGAGCACGACATGACGCTGGTGAACCGGGTATCCGACCGGGTCATCGCGCTGAACTACGGCAAGGTGCTGGCGAGCGGATCGCCGGCCGAAGTCCAGATCCATCCCGACGTCGTCGCTGCCTATCTCGGCGCCTGAGGATGATGCCATGAACGCGCCCGCCATCAACGCTCCGAACACGAACGCTCCCGACATCATCCTGAAGCTCAGCAATATCGAGAGCTATTACGGGCCGATCATGGCCATTCGCGGCATCAGCCTCGAGGTCCCGCGCGGCAGGATCGTGACCCTGCTCGGCGCCAATGGCGCCGGCAAGACCACGGTGCTGAAGACGATTTCCGGTATCCTCGATCCGCAGAAGGGCACCATCGAGTTTCTGGGCAAGCCGATCCAGCGCGTCGAAGCCGACAAGATCGTGCGGCTCGGTCTCAGCCACGTGCCCGAGGGGCGCGAGGTGTTTCCGTTCCTGAGCGTGCGCGAGAACCTGATGATGGGCGCCTATCCGCGCCGGGATCGCGACGGCGTCGCCGACGACCTGGAGCGGGTTTACGGATATTTTCCGCGGCTGCGGGAGCGGCTCGACCAGCCGGCCGGGCAGCTCTCGGGCGGCGAGCAGCAGATGCTGGCGATCGGGCGCGCATTGATGAACCGGCCGACGCTCTTGCTGCTCGACGAGCCGTCGCTCGGCCTGTCGCCGATCCTGGTGAAGGAGATTTTCACCATCATCCGCCGCGTCAACGAAGAGCAGGGCATGTCGATCCTGCTGGTCGAGCAAAACGCCAAGGTCGCGCTCGAGACGGCGCATTATGGCTATGTGCTGGAAATCGGCCGGATCGTCATGAACGACAGTTGCGAGCGGCTGATGCGTTCCAAGGACATTCAGGAATTCTACCTCGGCGCCAAGGAAGCCGGTGCGCGCGGCGAACGGCGCTGGAAGAAGAAGAAAACGTGGCGTTAAGAAGGACTTGTGGTTAAATTACAGGTTCCGTCTCGGGAACAAAACCGGCGCTCAAGGCCGGCGTCCGAAGCGGAGCCGGCATCCGGAGCGGAGCCGGGAGGCGGAGGGAACATGCAATGGCGAGACCCGCAGTGCTGACTGTGGCGGACACGATTGCGAAGAGTTTTCTGCTGGCGGCGGAAACCCGCGGCGACGAGCCGGCGATCCGCGAGAAGAAGTTCGGCATCTGGCAGCCGACCAGCTGGCGGCAGTGGCTGCAGATATCGAAAGAGATCGCCTACGGACTGCACGCCATCGGTTTCCGGCCCGGAGACGTCGCCTCGATCATGGCCAACGCGGTGCCGGAATGGGTGTTCGCCGATATGGGCATCCTGTGCGCCGGCGGCATTTCGTCGGGTATCTATCCGACCGATTCGGCCGCCCAGGTGGAATATCTTGTCAACGATTCCCGCACCCGGGTGATCTTCGCCGAGGACGAGGAGCAGCTCGACAAGGTGCTGTCGTGCCGCGCGCGCTGTCCCAGCTTGCAGACGATCGTCGTGTTCGACATGGAAGGCCTGAGCGGCTTTATCGATCCGATGGTGATGTCGCTTGCCGAATTCATGGCGACGGGACGCAACCACATCGACGGCCGCGCGGCGCTGTGGGATGAAATGGTCGCGAGCCGCGGCGCCGGCGATCTCGCCATCCTGGTTTACACCTCGGGCACCACCGGTCCGCCCAAAGGCGCGATGCATTCCAATCGCGGCGTCACGCATCAGATGCGCCACGCCAACGACCTGTTTCCCTCCACCGATCGTGAAGAGCGCCTGGTGTTCCTGCCGCTCTGCCACGTCGCCGAACGGGTCGGCGGCTACTACACGTCGCTGGCGCTGGGCTCGGTGATGAATTTCGCCGAAAGCCCGGAAACGGTGCCTGACAATCTCCGCGAGGTGCAGCCGACGGCGTTTCTCGCGGTGCCGCGGATCTGGGAGAAGTTCTATTCCGGCGTGACCATCGCGCTGAAGGACGCCACGCCGTTCCAGAACTGGATGTATCGCCGCGCGATGGCGGTGGGCTCGGGGAGCGGATCGGTGCCGCCGTCGGTGCCTGCGTCGGAGCCCGCGTCGTCCGGCAGCTCGCCGCCGACGATGCCCGCGTCGGGCGTCGGCATGCTCGAGTCGGGGT